>JAJAYT010000649.1 GCA_026786085.1 Microcoleus sp. CAN_BIN18
CGCTAGGAGAGGACATCGTTTGTGTAGACGCGGTTTCAACCGCCATCTGATCTTCAACCTGCGGAGGCAGGTTTCGTTTGTGTAGACGCGGTTTCAACCGCCGTCTTATCTAATGACCAATGACCAATGACCAATGACTAATGACTAATGACTCCCCTACATCGGAAGACTAATCGCAAACTCTGTCCCACCTTCTAGCGACGACAAACATTCCAAAGTTCCCCCATGTATTTCAGTTACTATCTGATGGCAAATAGACAGTCCCAAGCCCGTACCCTTGCCTTCTGCCTTAGTTGTAAAAAATGGGGTAAACAATTTGTCTCTGACTGATTCCGGCATTCCCAGTCCATTGTCAGCAATCCGAATCACAATCGTGTCGATGATTTCTGGTTGTTGATCGCAAACACCCACCGTAGAAATCATAATTGTATTGGGATTTTGTTCAATTTCTGCGTAGGTTTTGCCCGCGTTAGATTCTTCCACAGCATCGATCGCATTAGCAATCAAATTCATAAATACCTGATTGATTTGCCCCGGATGGCATTTTAATGTTGGCAAATCACCGTAATGTTTAATAATTTTAATGGCTGGTCTGTTGTGCTTAGCCTTGAGGCGGTGAGACAAAATCATTAAAGTAGTTTCAATGCCTTCGTGGATGTCAACGGCTCTTTTTTCAATACTGTCGGTGCGGGAATAGTTGCGCAGAGACTGCATAATGTCGCGGATGCGATCGATGCCCATCTTCATTGACGCCGTAGTTTTGGGCAAGTCGGCTAATAAATATTCTAGCTCGATCGATTCAATTTCCTCCTCAATTTCCGCTCCAGGTTCGGGAAACTTTTCTTGATAAAGATTCACCAACTTAATTAAATCAGCAATATATTCTTGAACGTGGTGCAAGTTCCCAGAAATAAAGCCAATAGGATTGTTCACTTCGTGAGCAACTCCAGCAACCATTTGTCCGAGTTGCGAGATTTTTTCAGTTTGAACTAATTGTGCTTGAGTTTGTTGCAGTTCGATCAGTATGACTTCTAAATTTTCAGCTTTCTCTCTCAGTTGAGATTCTGATGTTTGTAGAGCTTGTTCCGCTACTTTGCGCTGGCTGATATCGCGACTAATTGACAAAGCATGGGGTTTCCCTCTGTATTCAAAAAACTTGGCTTTTAGCTCAATATCGAATTGTGTACCATCTTTTCGCAGCACCACAGTTTGACAATAAAATTCTTGGCGCGAGCTGACGGTTGCGATAAACTCGTCGAAGAGATGTACGTAGTTTGGGTGCAGAATATCTAAGGGACTTAAGCTCAAAAATTCCTCCAGGCAATAACCGTACACTTCGCAGACTACGGGGTTTGCTGCCACCATTTTTCCTGTTTCCAAATCTACCAAAGTAAGTCCGTCTGCTACACTCTCAAAAATACTGCGGTACTCCTCTTCTTTTTGGGCGAGTTCGACTTGAGATTTTTGTAAATTTTCTAGGGATTCAGCTAACTGGCGGGATTTATCTTGTTCGCCAGCGTAGAAACGGGCATTTGCAATGGCAATTGCTGCTTGTGCAGTCAACATTTCTAACAGTATCAAACCTTCGCGAGTGAAGGCTCCAGCCACGAAGTTGTTTTCTAAATAAACTATACCGATTGACTTCCCTTGATAGACAATTGGCGCGCACAAAACTGACTTCGGTTGATAATTTTGAATGTAAGTATCGAATTGGTAAAGTGTTTCTTGAGTTGCATCGTTCAGCACGAGCGATTCCTGGGTTCTCGCCACGTAATTGACGATAGAAAGAGGCACTTGGCAGTTTTTTTTAACTGGCTGCAATTCTTCAAATATTGCATAATCTTGCTGGTCACTATCCGAGACTTCAACGAACAAGTAACCGTCTCGTTCTAAAAGAATACACCCGCTTTGCGCGCCAGCATTTTCTAAAATAATGTGCAGCAGTTTTTTTAACAATTTTTCTAAGACGATTTCGCTAGAAATTGCCTGAGAGGCTTTGATTACTGTTTTCAAATCAAAGATATTGGCATCAGCGGCTGTACTCGCAGTTGCAGTTATCGCTATCTGATTGTCGCTGGTTTTGTTAAACCAATCTGGATAAGATTGTTCTAGTTGATGAACCTTGGCAGTTGCACCCCACTCGATATAGCAAAAGCGGGCATCATTGAGATAAATTTTGGCGAGATTGTAACGATTTTGTGCTAGATAAAATCGGGAAGCTAATTCATTGGCTAGGGCAGCATTTTGGACGAAGCCATTTTTGAGCGCAGAGGCGATCGACCAATCATAATGTTGGGCTGCTGTATGGCTGTCTCCTGACAACCTGGCAATTTCTGCCTGAATTAATGAATATTTGTGCAGATAATTGGCTGTACAGTGTTCTGCCAAGTCTCGAAACTTTTCCAGACTAATATTGAGCTGTTTTCGGTAAAGTTTAGACTCGATATCATTGGCTTTTGTGCAAGCAGCAGCTAGGGCGATCGCGTGATGGAACCGAAAAACAGGGTTGACAAAATGACCAGCGCCCCCTTTCAAAAATTCCGCGCCTTTCAGAGCATATTCTAAGGCCAAATCGACCTCGCCAAACCAATTAGCAACGGTCAGCTTGTAAAGATAAATTACAAAAGCAGTGGTCAGATCGGCAGAGGATTTGGCAAATTCTAAAAGCTGCTGTTCGTCGATGAAGATTTCGGGATCTGGGCTGATTTCTGGTGGGCTGGTGAGTTGGGCGATCGCATTTTTGGTCAGCAAGTGATAAGCTAACATATTGCGATCGACCTTTGAGATCACGGGAATAAATTTATCAGCAATATCCGTAGCTTTGACCAAAGATGCGTTCCCAAAAAAGCAGACCCAGAGATAATTAATCGAAGCATATCCCGACCACTGATAAGCACCTGTTTCTAAACCGCTATTGAAAGCTTTTAGCATAAAAGGCTTACACTCATCGATATATTTGATGTAATGTAAAGTCAAAGCGCCCCACATATGGAAAATACAAGCGCCTAACTCTTTATTATCCCAGCGTTCATAAAGATTCAGCGATAGTTCTCCGGCGGCGCAACCCGCTTTGATTTCGCGATATTTGTTGACCAAAGTAAAGGCATACAAAGTGTAACCAAAGGCGGAAAGTTGCGAATTTCCGTACAGAATGCTCGTTTGCACAAACTTCATCGCGCAGAGATATTGAGCGTTGGGACTGGTAAAATAGGCAATGGGGAAAAGTTCTTTCAAAATCCGATGGGCTGCGAGTTGTAGCGGATCGGTAAGTTCTGGTAAATTTGCTAAAGTATCGATCGATCGCCCAATCATCGCCTTCGTCTCGGCTAATTCACTAGCTAAAAAGTCATCATCCGGGTATGGTTCAATCTCAACCCCCAAATTGTTTAATATGTCAATCCCTAACTTATAAGCAGCAGATAAATCATTCTTCATCCGCAGACAAGTTATTTTTAATTCGGCGATATAAGACTGTTCTAACAAAGTCTGAGTTTGCGGCAGAATCTGCTCAAAAATTGCTAAAGCTGCATCATTCCTGCCATTCAAATATTCCGCCTCACCCAGTTCTAAATTTAGCGCAAAACTCAAAGCATAATTATCTTCCCAACTTGACATCGGCAAACAGTCACACCCGGCTTGAAAAAAAGTAAGTGCATCTGTAAAAGCCGAAGCAGCTTTAGCAGTTTTCCCTGCTTGTAAATTTAATTTTGCTAATTGATACAGTTCTTCAGCATTCACAATCAACTCGCGACCAAAGTTCAAGTGATTGACAATATCAAAAATCTGTTCTTGGCGTTCAGCTTCGCTACTTTCTTGCAACAACAAACGTCCCAGATTCCAGTGCATGGATTGTTTTTGCGAGTCAGGAATCATCACATAAGCAGCTTGTTGAACCCGATCGTGCAAGAACTTGTAGTGCACTTTGCCAGCTATTTTACCTAATTTTTCTAATTCCTGCTCCTCAAATACTTGCGGTACTCGATAAGCACCGTCTACAGGCAAAATTAACCCTACTTCCAGCGCTTCCCACAAACTTTGTGCTGTTTTAGTTAAAGATTGTTCATTCGATACTGACAATATATCGAGACTAAATTGGTTGTCTATACAAGCAGCCAACTGTAAAATCCTCTGAGTTGCGCCTGACAACTGTTGAATTTTTTTCACCATTAAATCTACCACATTCTCGGAAATATCCTGCTGCTTAATTTGTTGGATATCCCACTCCCACGCGGCAAAATTTACGTTGAATGTTAGTAGTTTTTCTTGGTGTAACGAGTTTAATAGCTGCTTGAGAAAAAATGGATTGCCGTGAGTTTTTTCTAGCAGCAATTTTGCCAAGGATGCCGCTTTTCTAGGAGAACAGTTTAAGCTGTCAGAAAGTAATCGAGTTACATCAGAAATTGCTAAGGGTTTGAGGTCAATATTTGCGATCGAAATTCCTGTTGCCCGAATTGCCTCATTAGCCAGCACAAATGGATGCGTCGGACTTACTTCATTATCTCGATAAGCAAGAATAAGTAGAAAGTAAGGAGTTTTTTCGATGCAATTTTGTTGGTACAAATTGACTGTTGCAGCATCTATCCACTGGCAGTCATCCATAAACATTACCAATGGATGTTCGACAGTGGCAATTGCTTGGATGAACTGCTGCATGACTCGACAAAAGCGCTTTTGAGATTCAATAGCACTGAGTTCGGGCACGTCTGGCTGCTCCCCTAAAATCAACTCTAATTCCGGGATGGCATCGATCGCAATTTGGGCATTTTTCTGCAAAGCGTTGAGTAGTGTTTGTCGCCATGCTGCTAGCTGAGTTGGGCTTTCCATTAAAATTTGCTGCACGAAGTTGCCCATAGCTTGAGTGAAACAAGCGTAGGGAACATTGCGCTTAAATTGGTCGAATTTCCCGGAGATAAAATAGCCGCGCTGCTGCGTTATATTGCGGACAATTTCATGCACTAATACTGATTTGCCGATGCCGGAGTAGCCACCGATCAGGAAAATTTCACCGCTGCCTTTGCAGACTCGATCGAACACTTCTAATAGTTCTGCTATTTGCGTTTCTCGTCCGTAGAGTTTCTGAGGAATTGACAATTGACTCAGGGCATCGAGTTGTCCGGGAATAAAGTGGGAAATTGTACCTACACTCGACATTTGATTTTGGCAGTGTTCTAAATCTGCTAACAATCCTGTGGCAGTTTGATACCTGTCTTCGGCATTTTTTGCCATGAGTTTTACCACAATTTCGGTCAAAACTGGGGGGATTTGTGGGTTTAATTTTCCCAGGGGAACGGGTTGTTTGGCGATGTGGCAGTGTACCATTTCTAATGGGTCGCTGCTGGTAAATGGTAATTGTCCTGTCAGCAGTTCGTAAAAGGTGACACCGAGAGAGTAGAAATCGCTGCGGTAGTCGATCGCACGGTTCATCCGCCCGGTTTGTTCCGGCGACATATATGCTAGGGTTCCTTCTAGGCGATCGGGATTTTTTAAGTCTGGTTGTTCTTTTCTCAACCGGGAAGCGATGCTAAAATCAGCAATTTTTACTTGCTTTGTTTGGGGATTTATGATAATGTTATGCGGCTTAATGTCTTTGTGAATAATCTGATTTTGATGCAGGAATACTAAGGCTTTTGTCAATGGCACTGCTGCGTTTAAAAAATCTGCAAGCGATAATGGGCGATTGGTAGCAATCGCTACTGAATTATTATCGGTTTCTAGCTCGGCGATTTGTCGTTGATTTTCACGGGGGCTTATCCATTTTTTTAAGGATATCCCTCCAATGTCTTCTAAGATTAAAACTAAATGATTTTGATGAGTTTCGAGTCGATAGACTTTGATGATATACTGAGAGTCGAGATGTTCTGTGATTTGATATTCGTGTTTTAAACTGGCGACCTGTTCGAGGCTGGGACAGTCGGTGTTTAAAACTTTGAGAATGACTAACTGTTTTTCTGCTGTCGATATTGCCCGATAAATAACTGTGTTAGTCCCTTGGTGAATCAGTTCTTGTAAGTTGTAACCAGAAATTCCTGAAGCTGGCAGCATAGTTGATCCTTTCCAGTTTATAAATCGCTTCCCAATTCTAGAATGCCACATATTGAACCAACATGAATGGCGGGCGATCGACCTTTAGCAAACAACTGTGTTTAAATGAGGTATAAATTAATCGCACAATTTCAAAAATACTTACGTGTTCAAAGGTGCTTTGGTTAAAATGAGGTAGAGCGATCGAGCAATTGCCACGCTCTATTTTTTGTTCTTCCTGTCCAACTGTAACAGGTATTTAATGAAATCTTACAACATTGTGCCGATCGCTATAAATTAAATTTATCAAAAATTAATAATCAAAATGATAAGCTGTTCCGCATCTGAATTGTATTTTTTGTGCAGGCTTTTAGACCCACCAAGAACTTGATCAAAGTTGACTATACTTACGTGTAAAATCTAGTTTTTGGGTGCACGGTGTGGATATTACTTAGGTAAAAAGTCTTTTTGTCGGATGCTGGCGGTGCAGATCGACAAGACTTGCAGTAAAAACTGGGTTTTTGAGCGTTTGAGTGCGGCAGTTGCGATCGAGTTAGTCGATCGCCCAACATATGATAGCACAGAAAAGTTTTTACTGCAAAACCTGCCTCTGCGGCGGCATGACCGAACGAAGCAGGAAGAAGTCGATTTTCTGGAACTGAGCGGTAAGGCTTTGCCATAAGCACCAATGGGCGTTTTTGATGCTGATTTTGTATTTATTCCTGCTGGCTAATTGTGTTTTTGGGCGATCGTGGAAATTACCAATTATCAATTACCAATTATTAATTATAAATTATCAAAAAAGATCGATCGCCAAAAGACTGTTAATTTTCCTTACGATTTTGAGAACAGCGTACAGTGTCAATGATAGGATGCCGTAAAAATCCTTTGGATATATCTATGGCAGAAGAACTGACTGGACAACCCCCCATCTTCGGCGGCAGCACCGGCGGCTTGCTGACCAAGGCGCTAGTTGAAGAGAAGTACGCTATCACTTGGACTAGCACCAAGGAACAGGTGTTTGAAATGCCCACAGGCGGCGCTGCAATCATGCGTCAAGGCGACAACTTGCTGTATCTGCCCCGCAAGGAGCAGTGCATCGCTTTGGGCGGCCAGCAACTGCGAGCAAAATTCAAAATCACGAACTACAAAGTTTACCGCGTGTTTCCCGACGGTTCTAATGAGTACCTGCATCCCAAGGATGGCGTGTTCCCTGAGAAGGTGAACGCAGGTCGTCCCTACGTCGGTAAGATTGACCGCAATATTGGCAGCAATCCCGATCCGATTAAGGTGAAGTTCACGGGTAAGAAGACTTTCGATCCTTAAGCAATCACTGCATTGCTGAACCAAGCATAAGTAATATTGCTTATGTTTGGCTCAGTTAAGACCGATCCCCCCTAGCCCCCCTTAAGAAGGGGGGGACAAGA
>JAJAYT010000650.1 GCA_026786085.1 Microcoleus sp. CAN_BIN18
CAATTAAACCATCACTTTGGAAGCCGACCCCGCTCGAAGTTAAGGAATTACAAGCTTTACTGCGACGACTAGAATCTTTGACTCTTATGTATCAACAGTCAGAGAATCGTTTGGAAACAGCTACAGAAACTGTGGCTAAACTTACTGCATCTCATTGGTCATACATCAAAGAACAACAAGCAGAAATCAAAAAAATGATTAGCGATCATTTTGACCAACATCCGCATTTAAAACAGCAGCGCGAGCTCTTGACTTCGATTCCAGGTATTGGAGAACAGACGGCTGCTGTGTTGTTAGCTGAAGTTGGTCGGATTGAAGATTACAAAAATGCCCGTCAATTAGCCGCTTATGCAGGTTTAACGAGAGTGTGAGCGTAGTTCAGGAACTTCTGTGCGTGGCAAAACTCGTTTGTCTTGTACAGGAAATGTCCGACGAAAAAAGGCGTTGTATATGCCTGCCGTGGTGGCGATGCGTTGTAATCCTTTGCTCAAAGCCGTGAGTGAGCGATTATTGGGTCGTGGCAAGGTCAAAATGCAGGTAATTGGTGCGCTTATGAGGAAGCTGCTACATTTAGCTTTTGGGATTTTAAAGTCCCAAAAGCCTTTCGATCCAACTTATTTGCTCGCTACCCCTTGACAGATCAAGACAGTATCTACAAAATACTATTTTTTTTTCGCAATCACCTACTTAAGTATAATCTTTCAACATTCAAGAGGTCAAGATGAATGTCACCGAAAAACCAGAAATTCTAGCAACAGATTTTCCCGACCACACTCAATTACCAGACTTCGACGGTACTTTTGTGAAAAATTTTCAAGAACACCCTCAAAGCATCCTATTAACAGTTGACAGTTGACAGTTGACAGTTGACCCTTCGACTACGCTCAGGGCACCGGAGTTGACAGCAAAGTTTTTAGGCAGGGGATTTAAGCCCCTGCCTAAAAACAATCCACCTAAAGGTGGGGGCTTAAATCCCCTGTGCTTTGGTTATGACATAAATAACCTCATAAATAGAGCCGATACCCGTCAAAGCATAAATGGTTTGATTCCCGTACTATGTGATGTGGCGGGAATTAATGTCGCCTCTAATTGTACTAGAATTTGTGTCCGGCGATGGCAGTGAAGAAAGAGATAGAACTCCTCGAAAAGGCAAATTCTGGATTTATGAGCGGATAATTCGCCCGGCTTTTTACGGGATTTATGAAATCAAAAAAGCCCAAGTTGAAGTCTATCATTTGATCGAAGACCGCTTCGAGTTAGCTCCACAAAATAATCGCGGACATTACCCGATCGCCCAAATAGGAGTAGAATTAGGAATTTGGCAAGGAGTTTATCAGGGCGTAGAACTACCTTGGCTGCGCTGGTGGGAGGCATCCGGGACTTTGCTGCCGGCGGCGGAGGAACGGGCCGATCAAGAACGACAAAGGCGCATAGAAGCTGAGTTGCGAGTTCAAGCTTTGGAAGCGCGTTTGCGAGAGTTAGAAGGCGGATAATAGGTGGCGAGAAACCGGGTTTTTCCGCCAAGATATTCGATTCAAACCCTCAATCTCCTAAAAAACCCGGTTTCTTGATTGGGAGCTACCAGCCTCAAAAACGATACAAACATCGGCGATCGTCCAGAATTTGCGTATATTAACGGGTAAGTATTGCATCACTTTTGTGTAAAGTCCTATGGCCCTAATTGTTCAGAAATATGGCGGAACATCGGTTGGTACAGTCGATCGCATTCTAGAAGTAGCCCGACGAGTTGTCAAAACAGTGCAGCTTGGAAACTCCCTAGTTGTCGTACTTTCGGCGATGGGCAAAACTACCGACGGTTTAGTGAAACTCGCCAAGGAAATTTCCCCAAATCCCAACAAACGGGAAATGGATATGTTGCTCTCCACTGGGGAACAAGTGTCGATCGCCCTTTTGAGCATGGCATTGCAAGAAATGGGACAGCCCGCAATTTCCCTCACCGGAGCCCAAGTCGGGATTGTCACCGAAGCAGCCCACACCCGCGCCCGGATTTTGCGGATCGATCCGGCACGGCTGCAAACCCAGTTAAACAGCGGTAAAGTCGTAGTCGTTGCAGGTTTCCAAGGCATCGCTAACGCGGCAGAATTGGAAATTACGACTTTGGGGAGAGGCGGTTCCGACACGACAGCAGTAGCCCTCGCCGCAGCGTTGCGCGCCGACAGATGCGAAATTTATACCGACGTGCCCGGAATCCTGACTACAGATCCGCGCTTAGTTGCCGATGCGCAACTGATGGACGAGATCACCTGCGACGAAATGCTGGAATTGGCAAGTTTGGGTGCAAAAGTCCTGCACCCGCGCGCGGTAGAAATTGCCAAAAATTACGGCGTGCCGCTGGTGGTGCTTTCTAGCTGGAGCGACGCGCCCGGGACGCGGGTAGTGTCCCCCCCACCCCAATCCCGGCCTTTGGAGGGCTTGGAGCTCGCAAAAGCGGTCGATGCGGTGGAGTTTGACTTGGATCAGGCGGGCGTGTCGTTGTTGCGTTTGCCCGATCGCCCGGGAGTAGCAGCGCGGTTGTTTGGGGCGATCGCGCAGCAAAATCTCGATGTAGACTTAATTATCCAGTCAATTCACGAAGGAAATACGAACGATATCGCCTTCACAGTCAGGCGAAATTCGCTGAATCAAGCTGTTGCGGTTGCAGATGCGATCGTCCCCGCCTTGGGTAAGAATTCTCGCCCAGAATTGGGGGAACCGGAAGTGAGGGCAGAAGAAAGACCCATAGCTAAAGTTAGCATTGCGGGTGCGGGAATGATCGGGCGGCCGAGGGTAGCGGCCCAGATGTTTAATACTTTGGCGGATGCGGGGATTAACATTCAAATGATTTCGACTTCCGAGGTTAAAGTTAGTTGTACGATCGATGCTGCGGAGTGCGATCGGGCAGTTGCCGAACTTTGCAAAGCCTTTGATGTCGCCAATTCGCCGATCGGGCTGCATTCGTCATCCCAAAAACCGCCCGCAGTCCGCGCTGTGGCGTTGGATCTCAATCAAGCGCGTCTCGCAATTCGTCAATTGCCCGATCGCCCCGGAGTAGCAGCAAAACTGTTCGGACTTTTAGCCGAGGAAAATATCAGCGTAGACACAATCATTCAATCGCAACGCTGCCGAAATATCGACGGGATATTAACTCGCGACATTGCATTTACCGTAGCACAAATTGACGCAGAAGCTGCAAAGATAGTCCTCGAAAAATCAGCAGTTGAATTCGGCTGGGGCGAAGTAGCAGTCGATACAGAAATCGCCAAAGTTAGCGTTGTCGGTTCCGGGATGGTAGCGCATCCGGGAGTTGCGGCAAAGATGTTTGAAGCGCTATCGCAGCACAAAATCAACATTCAAATGATTGCGACTTCTGAGATTAAGATTAGCTGCGTTGTGGATGAGGCGCAGGGTGTCATAGCTTTGAAGGCAATTCATGCGGCCTTTGAGCTTTCGGGAAGTGAAAGAATCCAAGTTCCAGCTTAAGTTTTCAGTAGGGACACGGCATTGCCGTGTCCTTGCGAATATAGAGGAGACGGCAGTGCCGTTTCCCTACAAATATCGATGTCGCGCGATCGCCAATGATATCAGTTTTGACGGCAAATATCGCAGTAAAAGCCTGTGTTAAGATGAAATTGGCGATCGGCATTGAGGAATTTATATATTATGACTGTAGCTAACGAAAATATCACTGATAGCAGTAGCACTAAGGGATTATCAAACTTCCGGGTAACAGTTGAACGTCTTCTGGAACTTTTAGATTTAGAAGAAGAAGACGAATATGGAATTTTGAGACCAACTGAATACGCTTTTAAGACAGCGATGAAATTGATTGTAGAAGCCTATGATGTTTTGGGTAATAATTTTCCTAAAGCATCGACTGGTACAGACGATGCAGGTAGTATCAGACTTGCTTGGCAAAATACAAATGCTGATTGTAGAGTAAGGTTATTCTGCCCATCTAATGCTGATGCTCAAGCCTACGTTTATCATCAAAAAAATGAGGAATATAAATCGGAAGATATCATTTCCGCATCAACGTTAGTTCCTTGGCTAGAGTGGTTTAATATTTCTGTCGCAATCGCTTCCACCACCGGCACACAAACAGAATTCCCAATTTGCTTGTAACTTTCCCCAACTCTGGGA
>JAJAYT010000651.1 GCA_026786085.1 Microcoleus sp. CAN_BIN18
CTTTAGACCAGTTGGGGGTTGATTGCGTTCCTCTCAAACGCTGGAAGGAAGAAGAGTTGGCAGTTGACAGTTGACAGTTGGCAGTTGACAGTTGACAGTTGGCAGTTGACAGTTGGCAGTTGGCAGTTGGCAATTACCGATTACCGATTACCGATTACCGATTCCCGATTCCCAATTACCAATTATCAATTATCAATTACCAATTAAAATTTGATATGCGCGCTGTATTTTTGCTAGTAATTGTGGTAGGGCTAACTATTTTTGCCTTACAAAATGTGGAGCCGGCATTATCGCTGGTATTTTTGGGAATTCGATCGCCCGCTTTACCCTTATCTATCTGGATTTTGCTCAGCATGGGGACGGGAGTTGTCACATCTTTATTGATTTCTGCTTTGCTCTCCTTCTCAAATTACCTATCTCAAAGAGAGCGCAGCGGCCGGGACATTCGCAGCCGTGATGCTGTCTCAGGAGATAGAAGAACAGCTTACGCGCCGCCTCCGCCTCCGAGAAAACAGGAAATTGACCCGGATTTTGATACGGAAAATAGCCAAACTTCCTATCGAACTGAGTACGGGACACCGGCAGGCTACACTCCGCAGACTTTCCAGCAAGAAACTCCAAACCCTCCTGCTGCAAGGAATTACGCTCAACAGACAACTGTTCAAGCGGCAGACGATGAGGATGATTGGGTTTCTGATGGCTCAAAATCTGGCTCTGGCGGAGGCGATGATGATTGGGGGGACGATCGCGATTTGCCCGATCGACCACAGGTAAATGACGTTCCAGCGGCAAATCCGAGGGATTACGAAGCTAACCAGGAACCGAAAAGCAAGTCTTGGGCTGGATCGGTATACTCTTACGGCTATCGAGATCCGAGTAAGTCTGGGGTGGGACAAACTGAGTCTGTCTACGATGCAGAGTATCGGGTGCTGGTTCCGTTGCCTGATTCGATACCTAAGCCGGCTGACGAAGTACCGAAAAATCCTAGTGCAGAAACAGAGGATGATTGGGGATTGGATGAGAATGATGTATTTGAAGACGACTCACGCCCCAGTGGCGGGCCGATTGACCTGAAAAAATAGCAAAATATCGGAGGATTTGGCGGTGGATTTGTTGAGGGGAGTTAATATCTATCTCGTCGGGATGATGGGTGTGGGAAAAACGACGGTGGGGCGGATTTTGGCAAGGGAGTTAAAATACCGTTTTTTTGATACTGATGAACTGATTGTTCGAGTTGCTAATCAGTCAATTGCTGAGATTTTTGAGCGAGAGGGGGAAGAGGCATTTCGGGAACTAGAAACTAAAGTCCTCGGTGAATTATGTGCTTATCAAAATTCGGTTGTTGCTACGGGTGGCGGTATTGTTGCCCGATCGACAAATTGGGGTTATTTACATTACGGTATCGTGGTTTGGCTGGATGTGCCTGTAGACCAATTGTGCGATCGACTGCGATCGGACAGCACTCGTCCCCTGCTGCGGGAGGGTGAACTCAAATCTAAGTTGGAAAGCCTTTTGAGCGAGCGAGAGCGTTTCTACACTCAAGCAGATGTCCGAGTTGGCATTTCAGGAGGCGAAAGGGCTGAAGAAGTGGCGCGTCGGGCGATCGAGGAAATCAAAAAAGTTATCAAATCTAAAACCGAGCCTGATATCAATTGATACACTCATAAACCGGGTTTCTGGGAAAATAACCGATTTATGAGGACTTTTGAATTCCGTAAAAATACTGATTTCTGTCTGAGTGTGTCCGTTAAACCGCCCAATGTTTGGGAATCAACCGGGTTTGAATCGACGGGGTGCGTAAGTTTTATTAGGTGTGAAGATGTGGCGATGGGAGACTTTGTGCAAAAACTGATGGCACACTCATCTGATGGGTTAAAGTCGGCTATTGATTTGTGCCAAAAAATAAAATGGCCCCACCGCGGTCGGGCTGTAGGGCGCAAGGACAGTTAAACGCTAACCCCATTGTCGAAAAATTTAGCATCTATGCCATCCTCCTATGTGACGATTTTGCGATCGTCCATTCACTAATCAACTCTCCCGTATCAAAAAATGTAACCCAAGAGCGATCGAATTCAACCTGTCCTATTCTAAAAAGAATACCTCATGCAATTCTGACGAGCAGCTCCCTAAAGCTGCTTTTTTATTGCGATCGAGTTTTTGGCTGCTACACTTGCACGCGGAGAGGCAATAACATTTTAGTCAGAAGGAAAAGGGAAGAGGGAATAAATTCCCAACTACCAATTCCCGATTACCCTTGGAATATTCCCAATCTGCCTGTTCTTGACAAAAACTCGATCGCTCCGCCCACCCCCACACCTGTTAAAGAAATAGTAGCTAACACCGCAAAAGCCCGCCAATTTTTCCAGCCAGATAATTGAATATCCAGTCTTGCCAAAGCCCCGGCTGAAGTCAAGACTAAAGCCGTCACAAAAAGGTGCAGCCATGCAACAACTATCACTGCCACAAAAGCTCCTAAAATAATAGAAAGAAAAGCACCGACATCACTCGAAAACCACCGCATCATCAAGGATTTTGTATCCTTCAGCGGGAACGACAAGGCCATAGCTAACACTAAAACAGCAGCTATGGCTAAAAACCAAGTCAGATGCGGGGGAATATCAAATTCAGATAATTTCCAGCCGAAAATGAAATAAGTAACAAAAAGTAGAGTTAGGGAAAGCCAAGAATTTTTTTTCATCCGATCGACAAATTAGGGAAACCAAGCAAAAAAAGATGACCCTGCCCCAAAACAGATACTTGCTTGCCGACACTCATGAGGGTCGATTCTAAAATTTCAGACCAAAGTTTAAGATCCCAGATTCAATGCTGCAAATAAATCTAAAATCTAAAATCTAAAATCTAAAATCGGCTGACCCCAATAAATTCATGTGCGGCCTTAGAGGTTAGTAGAAATAGCTTGCACCGGACAAGTAGGGATGCACTGCTCGCAAACGATACAGCGCGATCGAGCAAACGTTAGTTTAAAGCTTTCTGGGTCAAGGGTCAAGGCTTCTGTCGGGCAAACCCCCGTGCACAAGCCACAATGAACACAGACATCTTCGTCGATGAGTATTTCCCTGCTGGCTAGGGAAACGCCGATATTTTGTGATCGCATCCAGTCGATCGCCGCTTCGAGTTGGTCGATGTCCCCTGATAACTCTAGCACCAGTTTGCCCACTTGATTTGGAGCCACCTGAGCGCGGATAATATTGGCAGCAATATTAAAATCCTTGGCCAGTCGGTAGGTGACAGGCATTTGGATCGATCGTTGGGGAAACGTCAGCGTTACCCGTTTTTTCACGCCTTTAGTCCTCAGTAATTTACAAACAATCTTTCTGATCTTAAGTTTTAACGCACTTGGTCTAAATTACTGGTATTCGCCAATTTTTTGCTAATTTTGATCTGATTCTCTCAAAATGTGGTATAGTTTGGGTTGGTTATTTAAAATAAAAACATAAAAATAAAATCGCCATTTATTTTATGAATCCCAACTCGCCCAACTCAACTGCTGCGCCCGCACCCAAAAAATCGGAAGTAAAAACAGCGACGCAGCTCAGAAACTTGTTAATTGTGTTAGCAGCGATCGCCCTTTCAGTATCAATCTTTTTGGGAGTACGAACTCAGACACCATCAAGCAGTCTCACCGAAATGGCAAAAGCCTCCGCACCGCTGGAAACAGCTTTAGTAAACGGCAAGCCGACACTCATGGAATTTTATGCTGATTGGTGCGGTAGCTGTCAAGCAATGGCAAAAGATTTGAGCGCCATCAAACAAAAATATGCCGAACCGATGAATTTTGTCATGCTGAATGTAGACAACACTAAATGGCTGCCAGAAATCACTAAATATCGAGTAGACGGCATACCGCACTTTGTCTATTTGAACGATAAAGGTAGCAGAGTTGCTGAAACGATCGGCGAAATGCCACGCAGTATTATGGAAGCTAATTTAGAAGCTTTGATTGCCGGAAAACCCCTTCCTCACGCTCAAGCAACAGGTCAAGTTTCTGATTTTACTCCCCCCACAGGGCCAGTGAAAACAAGTAGCTCCGACCCCCGCGCCCACGGCAGTCAAGTGCAGTAGTCATTAGTCATTGGTCATTGGTCATTGGTCATTGGTCATTGGTCATTGGTCATTAGTCATTGGTCATTAGTCATTGGTCAGTAGGAATAAGACTGTAGATACAAGCGGCTGGTTTTACCAACAATAATTGCCTAAAACCAATCATCTCATAAACCCGCCATTGCCAGGATCTTATGTTGACATCCTCCACTGCCTAAAGGCAAGTGGATTCCTCACCACGCCCCTTTTCGGAGGTCGCTGAATGGGGTTGACGCTTCACCGATTAAAGCCTAAGTATTTAGGTCTTATACAATCTCCACGTCCGTTTAAAGTCTCAGAATGTCCTCCCGCGACTAAAGACAAAATCTTTTATTAGGTTTTAATTTGCATTCAAGGTTGGATTTCCATTGCCTTACATCTGCTTCCCCAGTTTCTAATCTCAACCCCACAGGACTTTCAACCTTGCTATTTATTTCGGAGTATCTTTGATTCGGGCGGGCTTCTTACGACCACTAACACTATAACACAAAGTCGTCCTAAAAGGACGGGGCTTGTACCCAAATTTCCGGTCAATCGATCGCACTTGAGATCAGTTGACAGTTGTCAGTTGTCAGTCGATCGCAACTTTAGCAAATTTTGATTGCGGGCGATCGACTACCTCTCAAGAAATATTTAAAAAACTTTATTGAAAATTTATTAAGATTTATTATAATGGCAAAATGCGAAGTCTAAATACTCGATCGCTCCCGATAAAAAATAAAGCTCGATGCAAATAATTTCCTTGGAATCTCCCCGACTCATTCCTTCGCAGGCTGACTGACGCAGTAAACTTAAATCAAAAACCTAAAATCAAATGAGCGCCGACAAACCCGGATTCAGCATTAGCGGCATCTCAATCCGCCGCCACATCGGTACTCTGATGTTGACACTTGCAATCATAGTCGTGGGCCTTTTCTACATCACCCAACTGCCCGTTGACTTGCTACCCTCCATCACCTATCCCCGCATCGGCGTGCGCCTAGACGCCCCCGGAATCTCCCCAGAAGTCGCCGTTGACGAAGTTACCCGCCCCCTCGAACAAGGACTTTCCGCCACCGAAGGCGTCATTCAAGTTTTTTCCCGCACCCGCGAAGGACAAGTCAGCGTCGATTTATTCTTCAAACCCGGGGGAAACATCGACCAAGCCCTCAACGACGCCACCGCCGCCGTCAACCGCATCCGCAACCGACTTCCCGATACAGTTGAATCCCCCAACCTCTTCAAAGTTGACCCTTCCCAACAGCCGGTTTACGAATTTGCCCTCACTTCCAACTCCCTGCAAGGAGTTGATTTGCGCGTATTCGCCGACGAAGAATTATCCCGAGAATTAAACGTAATTCCCGGAGTAGCAGCAGTTGACGTTGCCGGCGGCGTACAAGAAGAAATTCAAGTAAATATTGATTTAAATCGCTTGCAATCTTTAGGCGTTAGTATTTCCGATGTTTTAAACGCCCTCGAAGCCCGCAATATCGATACTTCCGGCGGGCGGCTGCGACAAGAATCGGCAGAACCTTTAACCCGTACAGTCGGACGATTTCGGAGTGCAAAAGAAATCCAAGAAATTTCCTTTCAAATATCTGGTTCCACTCCACCAAAACGAGTTTTTTTGCGGGATTTTGCCGAGGTAATTGACGGGACAGAAGAAGAACGAGTTAAAGTATTTCTCAATCAGAAACCAGCCGTAAAAATCAGCATTCAAAAGCAGCCGGACGCGAATACAATCTCAGTTGTAGACGGCATCAAAAAGCGGCTAGAAGAATTAAAAGCATCCGGGGCAATACCCGAAGGCACGACTATTGTCAACACCTTCGATGAATCTAAATTCATTCGCGATTCGATTAGCAACGTTGTATTTTCAGGTTTAACCGGGGCTGTTTTAGCAGGCGCGTCAGTTTTGCTGTTCCTCGGTTCCCTGCGCCAAACTTTTATTATTGTCCTGGCCATTCCCCTCGCAACTTTAATGGCGATTATCCTGATGGGACTTTTTCACCTATCTCTCAACGTCTTTAGTTTGGGCGGTTTGGCTTTGGGCGTGGGAATTGTGGTTGATAACTCGATCGTTATGTTGGAGAATATTGTTGAAGGAACCAGTAAAAAAGGCAAGGGCTTAACTAACCAGCAGTTAATGCGGCAAGCAGAAAAAAGCAGCCAAGAATTAGAATCAGCTTTATTTGCCTCCACCATCACTAACTTAGTTGCCGTACTGCCATTTTTGCTAATCGGTGGCTTAGTTTCCTTGCTTTTCAACGAACTGATTCTCACCATCAGCTTTTCCGTAGCTGCTTCTCTAATTGTGGGATTGACGGTTGTACCGATGATGGCTTCTCGATTGCTAGCCCTTCCGGTATCAAGCGGTTTGAGCAACTTTTGGCCGCTGCGGGCGTTCGATCGAGCTTTTAGCAATGCGACGGCCGGTTATGGTAAATTTTTATCGGGGATAGTGCGCTGGCGGTTGATCATCATTGCAGTAGCGATTATTGGATTGGGCGGCGGCAGTTGGCTGATGGCGGGTCAAATTCCCCAGGAAATCCTGCCCAGAATTAATACAGGCC
>JAJAYT010000652.1 GCA_026786085.1 Microcoleus sp. CAN_BIN18
CCTTAATCTAGCGCCCATATATTGAGTTACCTCAGTAGATGTATTATCTTTGTTTACTTATCTTAACATAGTTTGGTTTTTTTGCGCCGACTTACTTATGCAATAAAACTTGCACGGTGCGTAATTCAGTCAAACGACTTGATAGTCTACGAAGATTTGAGGATTAAAAACATGGTAAAAAATCATTTCCTAGCTAAGTCAATTAATGACGCATCTTGGTATCAGTTCCGTGTCTGGATTGAATACTTTGGAAAAGTATTTGAGAAAGTAACGGTTGCGGTAAATCCAGCATATACCAGCCAAGAATGCTCTAGATGCGGTGCAATTGTCAAGAAAACGCTATCTACTAGGACACACGTTTGTCAGTGTGGTTGTGTAATGGATAGGGATTTCAATGCAGCTAGAAATATCCTAAGTCGAGGATTGGGTACGGTAGGGCATACCGGAACTCTTGCATTAAATGCAAGCAACGCTTTGGGAGAATTAACCTCTACTTTAGTTGGAAAAATCCAATTAGAGCAAGTTAGCTCGTAGATCAAAGAATCCCCGCGCGTTCACGCCGGGGAGTGTCAATTTATGGTAAAACGATCGCTCCAATCATCCTCTTCTGGAATTCAACAGGCGAAAGCAGCGTTTGCCATCAAGGGCTGGACTCAGGACAATCTAGCCGGAGAAGTCAACTTAAAGACTCGTCAGCCAATTGGGCGATTTTTCACAGGCAAATCGGTCGATCGCCAGACTTTTTTAGCCATTTGTACAATACTAGATTTAGATTGGCGAGACATTGCCGACCATCCGGCTGCGGAATTTCCCGAACCCGTAGATAAAGCCGAGACTGCCTCTGAGAATATTGACAGTTTAGTGCAAGTTGTGCGATCGCAATATCACGACACAATTCAAAACCAGTGCGGCATCTTGCAATTACTCGACATCAGCCGTCCAGTTAGTATTGATGACATCTACGTCGATGTCAACATTTTAGAAGAAATAGCCAGCCAACAGTGGTTTGAAATTGCCGACTTGCAAAACTTAGAGCCCGCTGAATTCGAGCGCGTCGGATTGGGCGCAGTTGACCAAAAACAAATACCAGGAATGCAAGCCGTCGAAACCTACTCCAAACTCAGAGTATTAGGTAAACCAGGAGTCGGCAAAACCACCTTTTTGAAACATCTAGCCATTCTGTGCAACCGGGGCAAATTTGCGGCCCATCAAGTGCCAGTTTTCATCGCCCTGAGAGATTTTGTTGAAGAGTCCAGAGATGATGGCAAATTTAGCATCCTAAATTACATTCATCAGGCATTTCTCACATCAGGTGTACCCAATCCGTCTGTAATTGAAACTTTACTCAAAGCCGGTAGAGTTTTGCTGTTGCTAGATGGCATAGATGAAGTGCTCAACCAGGACATTACAGCAGTTCTGAAAGAGATTCGCAAGTTCTCGGAAAAATATCACAAAAATCAGTTCGTGGCATCTTGTCGCACCGCCGCCCAAAAACTGCAACTGCAAGGCTTTACCGATGTGGAAATTGCCCCCTTTACCGAGGCTCAAATCACCACCTTCGCGGAAAAGTGGTTTGTAGAATTTGCCAAAACCAACCCTGAATCGGGGGAGGTAGAGTCTATGGAGTTTATGCGAAAATTGGACTTGCCGCAAAACTGGCAATTTCGCCAACTGGTAGTCACACCCCTGTTTCTACATCTTGCTTGTTGGGTGTTTCACGGTCAAGACAAATTTCCGACTAAACGAACAGAGTTTTACAAGCAAGGACTGGATTTGCTGCTGGGGAAATGGGATGAAGCTAAAGGAGTCGAACGCGATGACGTGTACCGAGGGTTTTTATTACCTCAAAAACTGAGGCTGCTGAGTCAGTTGGCGGCAGTCACCTTTGAAGAGGGACAGTATTTTTTTGAGCAACGGATCATCGAACAATACATTGGGGATTATTTGCGGAATTTGCCAGGTGCGACATTGTTGGAACCAGAGGAACTCCAACTCGAAAGCGAAGCCGTACTTAAATCAATCGAGGCTCAACATGGGTTGCTTACAGAACGGGCGCGAGGAATTTTTTCGTTTTCCTATCTAGCATTTCAAGAATACTTCACGGCTCGAAAAATTGTTGCCAGTCACAATCTGGGAGGATTAGAGCAAGCGCTGTCCGGGTTGGTCAGTCACATAACTGACCCGCACTGGCGCGAGGTTTTCTTGTTAACAACTGCGATGTTGCGGAGTGCAGATTCGCTGGTGCAGTTGATGAAGCAGCAGATTGATATATTAGTCGCTCAAGATCCTTATCTGCAAGAATTTTTGCTGTGGGCAAGTCAAAAATCGCAGATGATTCCCACAGATCCCAAAGTTGCCACTTCACGAGCGTTTTACTTGGCGCTTGCCCAAAGCCCTCATACAGCGGCTCACTTTGCGTTAGCGTGTACCCTGGATCAAGGGATGTTTTTAGATGCGGCCTTAGATAATTTGCTGCTGGAATGTGCGGTTAATCACAGTCAGGATTTTGCCTGTGCCAATGCTTGTAGTGACGCACTCAACAATATTCTGGTGACAGTTCCGGATGCTGGATTTTATAAGTCTTTGCAACAATTGAGAGACGAATTGCCATCTGCGACTCACAACCGAGAATGGCTGGATGACTGGTGGCAGAAATATTATTCTGACTGGGTGGAACAGTTGAGGGAGACGATCGCGCATTACCGCAATATTAACCATACCTGGGAGTTTAGTCCAGCTCAACAGCAAGTGCTGGAATCCTACTACAATGCCAATCAACTTCTGCTCGATTGTCTGCACAGCAATTGTGAAGTGACAGCCGCCATCCGACAGGAAATCGAAGCCACTTTATTGCTGCCTCAGCAGGAACTGGAAGCTCGGGAATGGCAATAAATTCTGAATTGATACAGATTTATGTAAAGAGTTATCAAGTATTCACTCAATTAATACAAATCAAACATCTGTTAATACTAGACTTGAAACGTCAATTGCCTATAATTTTTATAAAAGGAAATACGAGAAGCGGAAAACTCAGAGACTTTAGTCCTGAGATGTAAGCAAGGCGAGGGACTTTAGTCCCCTTCAATCTTTCTTGTAAATCTATTCCTAAAACTACAGGAAATTTCAGTAATTGTGTTATACCGTAATAGTCAGGGTTAAACTCCTTTGCCATCGTGAAACAGGGACTAAGACACACTTTTAGGCATAAACCGGGGGACAAAGAGCGGCGAGAACTCTATAAACAGTCAGGGACTAAACAAAACAGTCCTAAATCCAGTAAACAAAATAATTTCTTTTTTTGTTAAGTAGGGTAGGGCATACCCAAACTCTTCTTGTCAATATCCTAGTACGCTTTTGGAGATAGACCCAAAGAGAGTGGCTGCGAATCAGGCTCGTTAATTGGTAGGTTTCTACGGTTAAAAGGTCGGAATATTGCCGAAAGGACGCAACACTTAAAGGTCAGTCGCTGAATTAAGAATCGAGCGTGGTTTTAACCCTGAGAGTGTCAAAAGATAACTCACTCTTAGCTACCTGTAAAAGCTTTGTGGGAAAAAACTGCACGTTAACTCGATCGACTCAGGATATGAGATGAACATTTTATTGACTAATGTAATCCCATTGTCAAGCCACTTAAAAGCCGATCGCACCCAGCAGATTTTAGACACACCAGCGATCGACTGCGGCATGAACAGCCGTCATACTTGTCTGTGCTGTTCTACTGTTTTAGTCCGACATATGCGCCTAGGAGCGATTTACTGGCGTTGTGGCTGTTGTCATGCAGATATGCCCGCTTAATCAACGCCGACAAGCATGGTTTTGGGACTCGGCAATCATAAATTAGAGGTAAAAATGTCATTCGAGCTAATCAATTTAACATTGCCGACGGTACTGCGAGAAATTGGCGAGGTCTTAGATGACTACCCAGAACATCCCTATCACTCAGCTTTTGCGATTCATGAATTTCGGCAAAAGCTGATTGCTCACGTTCTGGGCCAAGTTCCCAACCATTACACGATCGCCGGAGAACCAGCACCGGTGAGAAAACTCGGCGCTCCACATCGTTCTGCTTTAGCGGAGCGAATGTACCGAGAAATGGTGATTAGAGGGGGTATTCTGCACATCTTGAGAGAAAATACCGATCGATTGAGTCATATGTTTGAGCAACAAAGGGCTTAGAGTTTACTGCTGATACACACTGCAACTGGGAGCATCTCTTTTGGAGTGTCAAAAGCATTTCTAAAAGTTTTGCTATGACAGAATTTTTTGGTGTGTTTACTCAACTATTTTGTCCGGTGCGTCGCTGTGAGATTGTCGATTTTTCTTTGGGATTTTCTTTCTTCGACGCACCCTACGGCTACTCATTTAGAAAATCCGACTTTTACCAAAATGTTTTTTCTTACGTTTTGTTACGTAATGAATCAACTCATTCAATTCATTCAAGAAATAACCCAACAGCTTGTCAGAATCAGAGTAAATACCAGAGTTTTTAATTCGGCTCCGGCAAGCAGTCTTAACATTTAATAACGCAGATGATGAGCTTAAAAAATCGAGCCAAGGCAACCGCCAAAAATATTGAAGGTAAAGTTCAAGAAGGAGTGGGCGATTCCCTACGGGATAGCTACGCCGCGCGTACTAGAGATGGCAACACTCAAGCGATCGCCACGGCATCCAAAGTCGAAGTCCTCGCCAAACTCTACCTAGAGAGCGCCCCGGCTGAAATTTCTGATGCAACGATCGCCCAATTGTGCGATTGGCTGTGGAGTGAGTTTCAGAATACCCCGCTAAATATAGAATTCTCATGGTATGAGCGTTACAACAATGCCGCCGAGATGTTTGCCGATATCCAGCAAAATCATCTGTGGGTATCTGCCGAAAATTACGACACAACCCTGGGTATTAATCCCATCTATAACTTCATCTTCCAGGCAATGCACGACGATGACCACTACCGCACTGATAGCGATTTTAGTCTGGAAGGCGAAATCGCGACTTACAATGCCACCGCCAAACGTGCACCAAGTCTAGAAATCCAAAAGATTATCTATTCCGAAAGTGTGTTGCGATCGGCGGCCAACATTTTCCTGGGACATCCGCCGATCGCCAAAATTGTCTTTCCATGACTAATTACAGATACTCAATCCACGAGTGTCCTTGTGCTTCACCTGAATAACCTCTCTACAATCAAGAGCCAATCCCATGACTGCAACCATAATCTCATCGAAAAATACCACAATTCATTGGGCGGATATCATTGAGTATTCCCAGACTCAAGTCAAGAGCAAGATTCTGCTAGAAGATAGAAACTGCCGATATTCCCTGATGTCGATCGCGGTGGGAATGCACATCGCAGAACATTCTTCGAGTCGCAATGCCACAGTGAATGTGATTGAAGGACAAGGCGTGCTGACGCTGGAAGGCACAGAAATTGTCCTTCAATCGGGAGTGTTTGTTTTTGTACCTGCTACCGCACGCCATGCTATTAAAGCAGTGACAAACCTCGCCTTTTTATTAACACTCTCTGAACAGGTTGGTGACTCCAATCATTCTTCTTGAAATTATCTGCGTTCATCTGCGTTCATCTGCCTTAGATGTGCGGGTGATCTATCAATCAAAGATTTAGGCAATCTTGTCTAATAAAATCAATTGAGTAAATCGTGAAAAGGAGAATAGTGATGTTAGATATTGATGAAATGGGACAAAAAGAAATTCAAGAGTTTCTACAACAAGTAGGATACGGTCATCTTGGCTATATACACGAAGGAAAACCCTACGTGATGCCAATGCACTATTATTTCAAAGATTCCGATATCTACCTGTTTACAACCGAAGGTATGAAGACTCATGACATAGACGTGAATCCAGAAGTCTGCTTACAGGTAGAAGAAATTCACGATCCGCTGCATTGGCGCAGCGTGATTGTGAGTGGTCGAGCCGATCGCCTAACCGAGCAGCAAGACATCGATCTAGCCATGCAATTAATCAAAGGGGAAAATCCCACACTTTCGCCTGCGATCAATCGAACTTGGATCGACTCTTGGGGACGTGCAGAGGTAATAGCAATCTACCGCATCTCTCACGACGAAATGACCGGACGCACGACTGATGGGCCAAGCAGTCATTAGCGATCCTGATTAATCAATCCGTTCAATTTATTTAGGAAATAACCCAAACGAAACAGCCCTGCTTAAGAAGGGATAGGATATTCTTAAAATCCCCTTCTTAAGAGGGATGCGATAAAATATAGACTCGGTTATGAACAAGACATAACAAAGGTTTTTAGGTTTAAGTTGAAAAATATTAGTGAGATCAAGGAGACAAAAAAGAATATGAGGAAATTTTTTTTAACGTTATTGGTGGGAACGCTATCATGTATTTGTTTTTTGGCGATCGCACCAATGCCAGTCATAGCGGCTAGTTCAATGCCCCAAGCTCAATTATCAGAAACCATCGATAATTTTTTGACTTCTCTTCCTCGCGATTATTACACGATTAAAAATACAGAAGCTCTCAAAAGTATTGTCAAAAATGATCATGCTTCATTAATTGATGTCAGACAACCTTCTGAATATACCTCCGGTCACATTCCAAGCGCTATTAATATACCCTTGGAAACTTTAATGGCAAATCTTGATAAAGTTCCCAGAAATCACCCTGTAATTATCTATTGCACAACTGGTTATAGAAGCGCAATGGGAGTTATGACTTTGCAAATGTTAGGATATGCTAACGTGAGGGGTTTTCCTCCTAGTATTCAAGGTTGGAAAGCGGCAGGAGAACCTTTAGAAAAGTAGGATGTAAGTATTTATGATCCTCAACCTAATCCAGCATAACTAGCTAGAAAAAGACGATCCACTCAGTTTTTCAAAGAGGGTAATATTTATGTTCGGACGTTTTGTTAGAAAAATAATTTCCCAGTTACTATTACTGGGAGCCTTAGTTTTAACTGTATTTTTGGGATTGGGAATATTTACTAATGCCCAGGCAGTTGCAGCAATTACAGAACTGGAGGAAGCACCAAGCCAAATGGTTTACCAATCTCGGCAGAACCTCAAAGATCAGCATGGCAATAGCTGGCAGGCGATCGCTTTTAAAAGGATTTCTCCTAATGGCAAAATGACTTTTGAACTGCGTTTAGTAGGTTTCCCAGGTGTGGCAAAAATCGACCGTAGTAAACCCTTATTGTTGACTAATTCAATGGGTAAAACACTGACTGCTAATGATACCTCCAGCATTATTTTTACTGATTTGTCTGCTCCAGAATCTAATGTAGGTCAGTATGATATTCAGCCGTTGTTACCGGAGTTACAGCCAGAAAACCCCCTAAAGTTGACGCTATCAGCGATGGACGGTGAAGCCATTAATCTATCAGTTCCACCAGTTTTTCTGCAAGAGTGGCAAACCATTTTTTCTTCAGGAAATTAGGTTCGGTTGATAAGTTGCTGGCAAAGTTGAAGTAGCCATAGGGTGCGTCGCCGTTGACAATCCCTAAGTTTCACAGACAATCTCACAGATCCGCACCTGACCAACAGGGCCCAGATAGGGAGCATCTCACTTTTGAAAAAAGTATTTTTTTACAGTGCTGTCCCCGAAGAGCGAGTAATATATAGCACACGCTAATCGGGGACAGCACTAAAAACGCAAAACTGAGATGCTACCCTCCAGATACAACCCTACGTTTCACATCGCCCAACACATTTTTTTGTAGCAAAACATTGTATAAATAGTATTA
>JAJAYT010000653.1 GCA_026786085.1 Microcoleus sp. CAN_BIN18
CACCTCAAGCGTGCGCGTATACCAATTCCGCCACATCCGCTCTTTCCGACAATCTAGGGGATTTTTTGCGTTACCAGTTAAAGATTTACAGGTTGAGGTTCCTGACATTTAACTTGTGACTTGCCCTTTTAGACCACCGATTTAAAACCATAGCACAACTATTGCCAAAATGTAAAATAAATTTTTATTAAGAATTTATGGGAAACCATTATCCAGAACATACCGAAAGGGATTATTGTACAGAATATTGAATGAATTAAGCAGCGAAGATGGGGTTCTCAAAAATTTTAATCGCTAATCGGGGGGAAATCGCCCTCCGCATACTGCGCACCTGCGAGGAAATGGGGATTGCCACGGTCGCCGTTCACTCCACTGTAGATAAACACGCCCTGCACGTCCAGTTGGCTGACGAAGCCGTTTGTATCGGCCCCCCAACCAGCAGCAAAAGCTATTTAAACATCCCCAACATCATCTCCGCCGCCCTGACGCGCAACGCCGCAGCCATTCACCCGGGTTATGGCTTCCTCGCCGAAAACGCCCGATTTGCCGAAATCTGCGCGGATCATCAAATTACTTTCATCGGCCCGTCTCCGGCTGCGATTCGGGCGATGGGCGACAAATCCACCGCTAAAGAAACTATGCAGCGGGTGAAAGTCCCCACAGTCCCTGGTAGCGTTGGATTGCTGGCGGACGATCGCGAAGCTCTAGCGATCGCCCGCGAAATCGGCTATCCTGTGATGGTCAAAGCCACCGCCGGCGGTGGAGGCCGCGGCATGAGGCTAGTCAGAGACGCCTCGGAACTCCCCAAACTCTTCCATGCAGCCCAAGGCGAAGCCGATGCAGCCTTCGGGAACCCCGGAGTCTACCTCGAAAAATTCATCGAAAGACCTCGACACATCGAAATCCAAATCCTCGCCGACAACTACGGTAACGTCATCCACCTCGGCGAAAGAGATTGTTCGATTCAGCGCCGACATCAGAAACTCCTAGAAGAAGCCCCCAGCCCCGCCCTGACGCAGAAACTGCGAGATCAAATGGGTCACGCGGCCATTGCCGCTGCCAAATCCATCAACTACACCGGTGCCGGCACTGTGGAATTTTTGCTTGACAAATCGGGCAAGTTCTACTTTATGGAAATGAACACTCGGATTCAGGTAGAACATACCGTCACTGAGATGATTACAGGACTCGACTTGATCGCGGAACAAATTCGCATCGCCCAAGGCGAAAAACTGCAAATTAAGCAAAACCAAGTAATTCTCAACGGTCACGCGATCGAGTGCCGGATCAATGCTGAAGACCCCGATCGCAACTTCCGACCCCATCCCGGCAGAATCACCGGCTTTTTGCCTCCCGGCGGCCCTGGCGTGCGGATGGACTCTCACGTTTACACCGATTACGAAATACCAGCTTACTACGATTCTTTAATTGGTAAATTGATCGTCTGGGGGCGCGATCGACCTTCAGCCATTCGCAGGATGAAACGGGCATTGCGGGAATGCGCGATTACCGGCGTTCCCACTACCCTCAGCTTCCACCAAAAAATCCTCGATAGCCCCGAATTTCTCAGCGGCGAGGTTTACACGAATTTCGTGGAACAGTTTATGAACAATAGTCAGTAAGCAGTTGTCAGTAGGCAGTTGTCAGTAGGCAGTTGTCAGTTGGCAGTTGGTGGCAACTAATCCATGCCCGATGCCCCATGCCCCATGCCCAATGACTCCTACATGAGCATTGTCAGGATGCCTTGCTGACCGAGAATCATTTCCCGCAGCAAGCTACAGATGCCGACCCAAATAATCGGCGTAATGTCCACTCCGCCGATCGGAGCTATAATTTTTCTGGTCAGGACTAAAAAGGGTTCAGTCGGCCAAGCAATCAGACTCAACGGTAATTTGCTGAGGTTCACGCCGGGATACCAAGTCAGAACAATCCGAAAAATAAACAGCAAAGTCATCACCACTAGGACAGAGCCCAGAATCCAACTTGCAACGGTAATACCAGTCATGAGTCTTATCTCGAAATCTTAAGTTTTGTTAAGTCGGCTATTCATAATTTTAACCGTTTCACAGGTGCGATCGAAAGTATAAAATTAAGAAAAATCAAATTGTTGTAACAAAGGCTTTGAATTTATGACTCCTTCACTCGCTAATTTTCTGTACAGCCTGCTGGTTGGCGTTGGCCTCATAGTTATTCCAGGAACCATCGCCCTGATCTTCATCAGCCAAAAAGACAAAATCAAGCGCACCTAAAAAGTCTGGGGGTTTCTAAGTCCGGCGTGAAAGTCAATTTTCGACTACACGTCGGGCATTTCCCCGCTTCCGAAACCTCGGCTACCAGCAACTGTGAAGGCAAAACCTTCGGTTGACTGCTTTCGCTGAGGTTTTTTCCCGTTAAACTCATTATTATATGGTTCGCGAACCAAGCTGAAAGCCTGACCGGAGGCTGCCCTGTGAAACTACAGTCGGGATAACAGACTGACAGACTTATTGATAGATGTAAAATCTAACTCGCTAACATAGGAAAGACATAGGAGATAGGCTAATGGTCAATTTAGGATTGAACTGGAGCAGCCTGCTAGGGATCATCCTAGCAGTAGCAGGGGCAGGACTGTACTTTCTGCGATCGTGGCGTCCCAAACTAGCCCGAGACCACGATATTTTCTTTGCAGCAGTCGGCCTGCTGTGTGGCGGTATTCTGTTATTTCAAGGATGGCGGCTCGATCCGATTCTGGCCTTCGGTCAGTTCCTGCTGACCGGTTCGGCGATCTTTTTTGCAGCCGAAAGCATCAAACTGCGGGGAGCAACCACAGCCCAGGCCAAAAGTCGCGCCCAATATGTAGATGAAGAACGACCCGTCAGCAACGCCTACGCTTACGATGGCTACGATTCCGAAATCGAGCAGCTAGAACCAGAGGAAGACTACCCGCAGCGTGCCCGGATTAGAGGTAGCCAAGACAACCGTTCCTCCCGCGAAAGCTACGACGACGAGCCCCGCCGCCGTCCCTCAAATCGCAACGGTAGCGGTAATACATCCAGGCCAGAGTCGATCGATCGATCGACCTCCCGCAACAAACGTCCCACCCGCCCGGAAGCCCCGCCCGCCCAAGGGCCTGACAACTGGGACATTTCAGACAACCCCGAAGAAAGACCTACCCGCAACCGCAACCGTCGCCCCCCCGCTTCGGAAAACCCGAGTTCCGACACACCGCCGAGAACCAAAAAAACCCGTCCTGCGGAAGAATCGAGGTCTCGCCCCAGCAACCGCGATGTGGAAGCACCGCCGTCAGATTACGTGGAGTATCGACCAGTAGAATACCCGGAAGATCAACCGGATAATTCCCCCAGTTTCGACAAATAGGCAAACACTAAGTAGATGGGTGAAACTAAACATTTATTCCGCAGCTCCGCCTTGGGAAACCGCAGAACTCTAAGTTGCGTTTATTGATACCCATCTACTTATTGTCCGATATCAAATTTATTAAAAAGACTGTAAATTGCGAGTGTGAAACCGCAGAAAAACGCAGATATACACAGATAAGCTAATTTTTGTATAAATAAACAATCTTAACATACCGAATCGGTGGAACTAATCTACAGCATAATAATCTAAATATAAAATCCCAAATCTTAACTCAGCAAGATGCCATTACTCGAAATAGGAGATCCGGCTCCCTGGTTTTCCATTCCTTCTACAAATAACCCTTTATTTCATTTCTCAACGGTTGGCGGCCGCCGAGTCGTACTGTTTTTCTTTGCCAGCGCAGCTTTTGCACAAATCCAAGTTATCCTCAAAAGCTTTGAAGAGCTTTCAGAAGAATTCCAAAGCTTGCAAGTACCGCGGTTCGGAGTCAGCGTTGACCCCGCAGACAAAGAACAAAACAGACCGACAACAATTGCTCCGTCATTCATCTTTTTCTGGGACTTACACAAAAAAGTCAGTCAGCAGTATGGTGTTTTCCGAGATGTCGAAGAAAATGGAGTTGCCGGAGTTCACTATGCACCACAAACTTTTATTCTCAACGAAAACCTTCAGGTAATTAATATTTTGCCGATCGGCGAACCGCACCAACACGCCCAGCAAGTATTAGATTTTCTCAAAACTTTGCCCCCAATTGAGGAAGCCCGAGCAGCCACTCGCCACGCCCCGGTGTTGGTAATTCCTAACGTTTTGGACAAAGCATCTTGCCGCAGTTTGATCGATATGTACAAAGCTAATGGTGGCAGTCCCTCGGGCTTTATGAGGCAAGTGGACGAGAAAACTATTGGCATTCACGACGACAGTTTCAAGAAACGCCGAGATTTCTTTATTGAAGACCCGAAGTTGCAGCAGCGATTGAGTGCGATTATTTTGCGTCGGGTGCGGCCGGAAGTAGAAAAAGCTTTTCAGTTTACAATTACCAGGTTTGAACGGTATTTGATAGGTTGTTACGATGCTGACAGCGGCGGTTATTTTCGGCCGCACCGCGACAATACGAGCAAAGGTACGCTGCACCGCAGGTTTGCGATGACGCTAAACTTGAATGTGGGAGAGTATACGGGGGGATTTTTGCGGTTCCCTGAGTACGCGCCACACGGTTATAAAGGGGATTCTGGCACGGCGATTATTTTTTCGTGTTCTGTGCTGCACGAAGCGACGCCGGTGATTAGCGGCTAGCGTTTTGCTTTGCTGTCTTTTTTCTACGGCAATGAGGATGCTGCGCTACGACAAGCTAATTTTAAGTATTTAGCTGCTGATTCAGATTCCCGAATTGGAGAACCGGCGTGAGGAATGTCACTAGCGTGGTGCAAGTCCTAAAATAATTACAGAAGGTAGTTAGCGGTTAGCCACAAAACCTAATTCCTAGCTACCGATCGCTAAATAATAATCGATCGCCATGAATTTCAAACTTCTAAGTTTAGCAGTATCGGGAATTTTAACGGTTGGGGTTGCAACCAGCGCTACTGCGGTTGTTACGACATCCCCTGTGGGGCAATCAACAGATTTAACGGAATTTAACTCGGTGCATTCCCAGGGTGCGATCGCCCAAAATAATGCCGAAGAACAAATCAACATTCGAGTCTACGAAAAAGCAAGTCCGGCGGTGGTTACCGTCGATACAGATAAATCTAACGGCAGCGGGACAATTATCAGCCCCGACGGCATGGTGTTAACAAACGCCCACGTTGTTTCCGCCGGCGGTACCGTGAATATAATCTTGTCAGACGGCAGAAAACTTGTCGCCGATGTCATCGGATTCGGCGAAGATGGTCTAGACTTAGCCGTGGTTAAGATTCGCAATCAAAACAATTTGCCGACAATTCCTTTAGCCCGTCCCGGTTCGATAAAAGTCGGACAACAAGCATTTGCGATCGGCAATCCCTTTGGTCAATTTCAAGGTACTTTGACAGTCGGAATCGTCAGCCGCATCGACCAGCAGCGGGGCTTAATTCAAACCGACGCCGCCATCAATCCCGGCAATTCAGGAGGCCCACTGCTAAACAGTTCAGGAGAATTAATCGGCGTCAATACTTCTATTTTTACTCGCGGTCGGGGTGGAGGTAATATCGGTATCGGTTTTGCAATTTCCGCAGACAAATTACCCGCTTTCCTGACAGCGGTGCGAGAAGGGCGAGCTCCCCGCGTGGCTCAAGCCCGATCGCCCTTTGGCAACAAATCACCTCAAAAAGTAGCGTTAAACGGGCCCGCCCTCAGCGGCCTCCTCACCGAAAAGTCTAGTATTCTGCCCGCAGACAACAGCTTTTTTGACCTTTACTCCTTTGAGGGAAAAGCCGGCCAGCAAATCATAATCGAAATGAAAAGTCAAGAAATTGACCCTTATTTAATTTTGCTCGGCCCCAACCAGCGCGAAATCGCTCAAGATGATGACGGAGCCGGCAGTAAAAATGCCAGAATTACAGTCAGGCTACCAGCAGACGGCACTTATACCTTGCTGGCAAATTCCTACCAAGCTAAGCAATCGGGGGCTTATACGTTAGAACTGAAAGCGAGTGCTTCTACCGCGCCTTCTCGGGCGATTTTGCAAGAACAAGGCGCTTTAGTCGCAGGCGGCCCGGTATTGCCGTCTGACAAGAGTCTGTATCGTGAGTATACTTTTGAAGGTCGATCGGGTCAGTCTGTAAGCATTTCCTTAGAAAGTACAGATTTCGATGCCTATGTGGCTATCTTTGGCCCTAACGGTCGATTGCTGGGAGAAAATGACGATGGGAGCGATTCGACTAAAAATGCGTTTCTAAGTATCACTTTGCCCGCTACGGGTCGCTATCGTGTAGTTGTCAATGCTTATGATGCTTTGGGCCGAGGTCGTTACGCTATAACTATCCGTTGAAAATTGGGCATTGGGAATTGGGAATTGGGAATTGGGAATTGGGA
>JAJAYT010000654.1 GCA_026786085.1 Microcoleus sp. CAN_BIN18
ACCTATAAAATTTTCCAAAAATATACCCATCGGGGGGCGTGTTTCGCATAAATTTGGGTATTACCGGTGGGGGGGGGGCGGGTGTATGAAATTGTTCGTTACAGGCGAGTATTGTTGGTGAGGGGAGCCCCTACAAAATCCCAATACCCAATGCTCGATGCCCAATCATTAATTATTAGGCAAAGATTGCCAAAAAGGTCGTTCTTCTCCCTTTCTCACAGTATTTGTCGCCGACTGCACATTCCCCCTAAGTTCTTGATAATACCTATCGTCAAGGAAACTAATATTCACACCAAAAGGCAGCAGCAATTGGCGCAATCTTTCCTGAGTGTAATCCTTACCATCAATCAGCGCACCACGCGGATTAGAAACTAACAACTTGCCATTTACCGGCACTGAATTCACCATATTCGGCCACCAAGCATAACCGCTATAGCCAAACATCGCTGGAACTTGAATAATTTGGTCATCTGTCAGTGCAAACTCTCTTTTTAACTTCTCTATAACCGGATTAAGTCTTTGCTTTTGCAAATTGAGATTATGTTGAATTAAAGCTTGATTTTTCAAAGCAACGCTGACTGTAATTTCATTGCTCAAGCCACGATTGATAATCACATCCCCGTAACCTTTTTCTGCTAATTCTTCCAATAGCTTAATTCCTGCTTCTGGACTGGCGATCGCCATTATATACTTTCCGGGAGTTGTACTGGGAATAAAATTGATAATTTCATCGACTTGGCGAGTCAACAGCCAAGAAGTATCAATATCCACCGCAGGCCCTTGAATTCTCTGGGCTTGAATAAAATCCAGTACCTCTGGATTGAAACTAGCATTCCCCGGATTGCCGTAATAAACTCGACCCATTGGATAGGCGGGAAGCGGCGGCGTTACTTGCAAATTTCCGTAGCCATCAGCCCACTGATTTACGGATTCTTCATTACGAGGTTTGCCGATTTTAAACACGCTTAAATTCCGCTCTGAATTAGATTTTCGAGAGTTGTTTTCTGCGGGATTGCTATTGCTTTTTACTACTACATTAAAATTGCGGAGTTTCAGTTTTTTGGGAAATTGAACGTAGCCGTTTTTCTGGGTGTCTTGCATCCAAGCCCGATCGCCCTGAATGACTTTCACTTGAGCACCAGTGGGTTCTACTGCTTGTTTGAGTTGGGAGATGAATTGGCTGTTTGCCGAGCCTCTGTCGCTGACTTGAACCTCTGTAACTGGTGCGCTATTGGACGGCATGATCCAAGGAGTAACGCCCATTTGAATGGTACTTGAGGCGATTTCTGCACCATTATTTATGGCAGTTGCTTTGAGATTAACCGTGCCGTTCCAATTGCGATCGGCAAATTGTTTTGCTTCTATGCCTAAAACAATATCGGTGCTAAAAACTAGCTGTTTAGTACCGGATATATCTACAGCTTGCCAGCCGTTACTGATCTTCTGAAAAACGCTGATGTGAGGGCTGGCAATGCTATCAGCAGTGATAAATATTTGAGAGCTTTTGAAGTTGTCAGATAGTTTTAAATGAACTTGAGAGAGCATTACTGGGCGGCGGGGAGTGCTGACTTTGGTTTGTTGCCAAACTGGTATTTTGGGGCTGCTCGATTTGTCGCTAAATAGAACCAGTGCGCCGCTAGACAAAGACCATTGTTCTTTACCCGGTTCGTCTTGCTGGTCGATTTCGCCGTCTCTGTTGGTATCTCCCGCAAAGAAAAAGTTCGACGGCGAGGCGGCGGGCGTTACTGGGGCGGGAGTTGCGGTTGCGGTTGATTCGGGAGTTGGTTGAGGAGTTGCTGGTGGATTGAGTTCTAATTGTTGTCTTTGTTGTTCTTTTAGGGCTAGTTCTTGCTTTTCTAATTCTTGTCTGGTTAGTTCTTTTAGTGCTAATTCTTGCCTTTCTTTTGCTTGGCGGGCGAGTTCTTGTTTTTCTTGTTCTTTGCGGACTAATTCTTGCCTTGCAAATTCTTGTTTTTCTATTTCTCTGCGGGCGAGTTCTTTTTTCTCTTGTTCTTTTCTCTCTATTTCTCGGCGAGCAAATTCTTTTTGTTCTTGCTCTTTGCGGGCGATTTCTCTTACCTGTTCTTCCTCGGCTCTAATCTTCTGTGTAGACCGTGCTACTTGCCATTCGTAGGTGGCGAGAGTGAGGTTTCCTTGATATTCGATGGTTTTGTCGATCGCCCGTTCAGTCAAAAAAGAACGGTGAGGAATGAGTCGGAGCGTATTGATCGCAATTTGCCACAGGCGTTGCGACTGTTCCCAAGTAGCAGGATCGGCTTTAGAAGTGCGTCCAATTACAACAGCTCTGGCGGCTATTTTAGCAGCATCGTCCCAATTATTTTGGCGGTTTCTTCTATTTGAATCTGACTTTGAACGTTTTGGAGTTGCTCGGCCAGATTTTTGGATTGCTGGCGGTACCAATGTTCTGGGGAAAACAGGTTGCTGTCGGTATTTTTCGCGCTGTTATCTAATTCTACCTTGAGGCGATCGCGCAATTTGTAGAGTTCGGGGAGCGATTGCGGACTTTCGCCGTCTGGCTGTCGCGCGGAGAGTGTGAGTTGGTAATTTAGGGAAGGTTGAGCCACTGTTGCGGGCACAGCAACCCAAATAATACCGATGACGACACCGAAAGTATTGACAATCGCGATCGTAATATAGTTAACCCAGCGCATATAGTTAATCCTCTGACACCCAGATGATTCTACCTAATTTTGGTGCATTTAGTAAGATTTTAGGATGGTTTGGGCGATATAGTTTTTTTCACTGTGACGGGCGGTTGACTCGAATCAATTTACCAGTCAATGTTTCTGCGGTGGAAATAGCATCATTAATTCGCGTCGCTAACCTCTCAAAATTCGGGTCTTCCGTGCAAACAACAATACCACTATGATCAGAGTTTTGAATGTGCAATCGCATAAAATGACGGCGATTGCGCGTCAAAACAGTTCGGTAATTGCTAGCAGCAAAAGCTAACACATCTTCGTCAGGAATTTGAAGATTTGCATTCCCTGCTTCCCTTGCTGTTAATACATCGTGACCCAAAGCCCGCAGTAATTCTACCACTGCTAGCGGGAAGTTTTCATCTGTGTAAAAGCGTGCCAACTTTTAATAAACCTCACTTTCTTCCATAACTTCATCATTTTCTTTGATTGCCTGTTCAATTTCTTCTGGGTAAGCATCAGCATAAGCCCAGGCATTTACCAAGTCAGCGGCGGTTAAATCGGGAAATGATTCTAAGATGATACCATCGGAAGCACCTAAACGGCGATCGCACACCAGCGACCAAACGGGTATGCGAGTATTGCCAACACAAGCATCACCGCCACACACGCCGGGAGTTTTTTTAATGCCGAGGGAACCGCTGCTTAAGGAGGCGAGCAAAATTTCTATAACGGCTGCTTTATCAACGGCTGTTAAAGATGCCCAATCGATTTTTGATTCGGTGAGGGTCATAATTCATTCCTGTTTGTTTTGGGAATATATGTTTAATATTTTAGCTGAAATCGGGTTGTGGCGATTCACGCTAGAGATAGCTACGCTTCACGGCTTTTTTTCAGTTTTGGGGACGTACCACCCGAATCAATTTACCACTCAATGTTTCTTCAGCAGAAATAGCATCATCGATACGTGATGCCAACCTTTCCCAATTGCGATCGTTAGTACAAGTAATAATACCAGAATGATTGGGTTGCAGCCGATGCAGTCGGATGAAATCTTGCCGATTCAATGTTAACACCGATCGAGCATCACTCGTTGCAAATGCTAACACTACATCGTCAGGAATTTTTAGTCCAGCATTTCCTGCTTCTTTAACAGTTAAAACATCGTGACCGAGAGTTCGGAGGATTTTTACAACAGCTATTGGGTATTGCTCATCTGAATATAAACGCGCCATATTTTAGGCTTCCTCATTTTCTCGGATTGCCAGTTCAATTTCATCAGAATATGCCTCAGCATAAGCCCAGGTATTTGCCAGATCTGCGGCACCAATAGTGGGATAATTTTCTAACAAATCGGCTTCACTGTATCCGAGACTACGAGCTTCAATCATTACCCAAACAGGGATGCGAGTCCCAGCGATACAAGCCCTACCGCCACACACGCCGGGAGTTTTTTCTATTCCTTGCCAAGTATTGCTTAAACTTTGGACTAATAGCTGTATTGCCTGAGTTTTTTCACGGGGAGTTAAGGCAAGGAGTTGTTTTTCTAATTCTTTCAGTGTCATTGTTTACAATCTCATCAACTTTACTCTATGGGGAAGCCAGGAATCAGTAGATCGATTTCTACCATCAGTTGCATGGTTTCTTTGAGCGCAACCACCACCTTTTGATAGTGCAATACATCATCAAAGGATAAAGTGCGTTTGGCTTTCTTACGGTCTTTGAGCCATTTATCTGAAACTTGATAACCGCCAATTTTAAACTCCCAAACTTCGGAGGCGATGCCTTCAAAATAGCGGGTTTTGTTGATATAAACTCGTTGTTCTGCGGGTTTATAGGTAACTTCGGTAACAGCATTGTCACCATCGCCACTCATTTTAGTAATCAGCTTATTCAGCTTTTTCGATTTCATCAGGTGCAGGTCTACCAATGCCTGACCTTTTGCACCCAATTCTTTGAATAGCTGGTCATTACTGGTTAACGGCACACGGGGAAAGTCGATTTTGAGAAACTCGGCGTAGCGTTGGCGATAGGTAGGGCTGTGGAAGATGCCGTAGATGTAGTAAAATATCGCTTCTGGCGTGGGACTGTAGCCAAACCTTAAGCTAATGTCATCAAGGAATGCTTGGGAAAGATTAGGGCGACGAATCATACCCATTGCTTTCTCGACTTCTGTTTCGGGATAAAGATAAAGAGGAAATAAGTTGGTAGCTCTATCATGAGAGCAGGTTTTCATCTCCATAAAAGTGTCTGTACATAGGGCATGGCAAAAATTCAAACTTGTTAGTTGACGTACTGTAATTAAACCAAGATTTTCACGTTCTACCATGTGTTGCATGACTTCATGCCTTGAGCGCTCTACTAAATCCTCATGAGAATAATAAAAAAGAGTATCAAAAGGTCGATAAAGGCATTCAGTAAAATAGTTCTCCCACTGAGTATCTGCTGCTAGTGAGCGTCGTTTCTCACTTAATTTCCAGCTACCTGTATCAGAAATAAAATATTTCTCAGCTACCTCTTGGTTTGAAATAGTTAAATCTCTAAATTCTTTGATCCGCTCATACAGCGCTGTCCCTTCAAAATCAAATACAAAATGATCTCGATGAGTTTTGACCCCTGTTGAGTTAACTGGCATAATTTCTGTAATTTTCCAGCCTGCATTATATTCTGCTAGGGAGTCGGTATTTTGAGGACAGAATAAATAGAAGGGTAATTGAGGTGCGATCGCTTTCCAATTAATGTCATCAATACAACTTTGATTCAAAATCTCATATTTAGTCGCTCGATTTCCCCATAAGTCAGCATGATGAACATTAGCTGCCCCTGTCTTTCCAGGCTCTTTAATAAAAATTCCAATACTAACACCCTGCTGAATATCAAAGACATTTTGATCTGGTGAACCATCAGGAGAAATTTCTTTTCTCTTAGAATTACCGTGTAAATCCAAGAGATAGATATCTGTAAATGTTTGCATCAAATTCTGACGCATTCCTCTAAACGTTGGATTATCCAGATAACCGTGATTGGTAATAAAAGCTAAAACGCCATAACCCGTTTCACTTACTCGCCACTGACCAAACCGAATGAATTTTACATAATCATCTTGCAAATATTTGGGATTTTTTTCTCCTAGCGGTAAACCGTTCACATAGTAATAATCGCGAACTAAACCAGCGATCCACTCGCTTTTATTTGCCGAATGTCCTGAATAGGGCGGATTGCCCAAAACGACCATCACAGGTGTATCTCGTTTTACCGTCGAAGCTTCGTTTGCCTCCTGTGCGACAAACTGACCAAACAAAATCTCGGACTTTTTCAGTGCCTCATCCAGCGTATTCGTGAGGTAAATGCCTAATCGTTGTTTGCCCTTAAATTTGTAACCAAGTTCTTGAAGTTCTAGCCCTAGCTTGAGATGAGCAATGGCATAGGGAGCCATCAATAACTCAAATCCAAACAACCGATTCAGCAAATTATCTCGCACATAGCTATCCCACTGATTCGCCATGCCAATTTCTTCTAAATTGCGGTAAATTTGCTTCACCACCTCATACAAAAACGTACCCGTACCCGTTGCAGGATCGAGAATTTGCACTTTCGGCTTTTGTGTTATTGGATCTTTGGCGTTATCAGCTAATCCCAATGGCAAATCAAAGCGGTCTTTGAGAATGGCATCAACCGATCGCACAATAAACGACACCACAGGTTCCGGTGTGTAATAAACCCCTCGACTCTTTCGCAAAGCCGCATTATACGCCGCCAAAAACGTTTCGTAAAAATGTACAACCGGGTCTTCTTGACGAGTGCGCTGCCCAAAGTTTTCGAGAATGCTGCCCATATCAACCTGAGACAGCAATTGCACCAAATCGTCGATCGCCCAATCGATCTGACTGACTGCATCCGTTTCGACGATCGTATTAAACAAGCGCTTCAAAAATGGGTTTGTTGCTGGAATATAAGTGCCAGCCGTGCGCCGAGTAAACGTTTCACACCCTGGATTTTGAGCATGACCAACTCTTGCCGCAAATAACCCATAAGAAATTGTCTGAGCATACATATCAGCAAAGTCAGCATCATTCAAATCGGGCAACAACACCTCACTAAAGCCCTGCTTCAGTTGATGCAATTCGCCGTCTTTCCTTTCTCCCTCCAGCGCAGTTGTTGTTGCTAACCGGATTGCCTTCGTCAACCTCGCCATCTGCCTGGCCAGGTCTTCAGGACTGCTGATAATCTCGCCTGTATAGTTGATAAACTGATCCAGCAGAGCCGCCATCTTTTCTGTAGCTCTTGCTTGCAGCTTATTCTCACTACGATTTGCTAAAATTTCCTTCTGCCTGCGCTTCCCATTCACATACCAACGAAACTCTAAATAATTGGTCAATACTAGATTCGGAAACGCTTCTATATACCGCTGCAATTGCTCCGATTTTTCAATTTGATCTAAGTCTAAACCAACGTCTTTGGCTTCTACATAACCCACCAATAGCTCTCGCCGCCGCACGGTAAAGTCTGGAATCCCTGCCTTGTTGCCTTTTTCTTCAATGACGGCATCAATGCCCTTGTCTGAGTCATCCAGCAAATTTTTCAGCGCTGGATAATGGCTGCGCTCGCTACCTTTTTGCAGGTTATTTTGAATCGACTTGAGGTAAGCATCAAAAGATATAGACGGCATTGAATCAGTTTCCTGGTTTAGTTTGGTTTTCGCCACTCTGCCATTGTTAGTTTACCCGTAAAGGGATCAATCTGCATGGTGTTGCCTCAAATAACTTAGCAGGAATTTATTTGTGCGGTGCAGACGGTGTAGCAGCCGATCGCACTCAAGCAGAACACTGGTTTCAAAAAGCCAGAGAACAAGGCTTTTCACACACACCAATCTCCAGCGACTACTTGAACCAAGCTATCATCGCATAAAGAAGACTCGGCGATTGAAATCGCGACTACACAAACGAAGTCGGCCTCCGCCGACTGAAGAATATTGATATCAAAACTAAATCACAACAAAAAACCCGGTTTATCCAAAAAACCGGGTTTAATTATCTGCGTTAATCCGCGTTAATGTGCGATCGCAAAAATCCTACAACTGCTTCACCTCAGCAACCAATTTTGCAACCACATCCTTAGCGCTACCAAACAACATCATCGTCTTATCCTTATAAAACAACTCATTATCCACACCCGAAAAACCAGCACTCATCCCTCGCTTAATCACGATCGTATGCTTGGCCTTATCAACCTCCAAAATCGGCATTCCGTAAATCGGACTCGCCTTATCGTGGCGCGCCGCCGGATTCACCACATCATTCGCCCCGATTACCAAAGCAACATCCGTTTCCTCAAATTGCGGGTTGATATCGTCCATATCGTACAA
>JAJAYT010000655.1 GCA_026786085.1 Microcoleus sp. CAN_BIN18
CTACGAACCTGTTTTATGCGGATTGAAGTCCTCACTACGAACCTGTTTTATGCGGACTGAAGTCCTCACTACGAACCTATTTAATTGTGGTCGTTTCAGGATACTTGATATTAGACGATCGATCGCCCAAAACGGTTAATCGAAACCGATCCGGCGGTACAAAGGTGATTCCCCGGCGGGTTGGACGAATTGCCCGATCGAGATTCGAGACAAATTCACGGTTCGTCAACACTGTTGCTAACACTAGCTTCATCTCAAACATCGATAATGCCATCCCGATGCAGCTTCGACTCCCGCCTCCAAATGGTAAAAATTCTGAGGCGGAAAACTTGCGATCTAAAAAGCGATCGGGGTTGAATTGACCCGGATTTTCGTAGGTTTCAGCGCGACGGTGCGCTAAATAAACACAGGGGATTAAAATGGTTCCCGGTTCATAGATATAGCCTTCGAGTTCGAGCGTCCTTTTTACCTTGCGCGGCTGCGAAATTAGGGCGATTGGATAAATCCGTAGCGCTTCCTTGCAGACTGCTGTTAAATATGGCGATTGCGAAAGTGCGATCGGATCGGGATTTTCGCCTAATTCATCCAATTCCTGGCGCAATTTAGTGAGACATTCGGGAACCTGATGCAGCCAGTAAAATGCCCAAGTTAATGCCGATCCAGTGGTTTCATGTCCCAACAACAACAGTGTCATTAACTGATCGCGTAATTCTCGATCGCCGATTGACTCGCCCATGTCGTCGCGGGCCATCATCAACACTGACAAAATATCCGTGCGAGACGAGTCGAGGGAATGCGATCGCCGATCGGCAATTTCCGCATAAATCAGCGAGTCAATCTGCGCCATTTGCTGCAAAAACTGCCCCCACGGACTCCAATTACCCAAATTTTGCTGCAACGGACTAAAGAAAAATTGGATTGAGTACAGCTCAGAGGTAATTGCTTCTAAAAGTTTGCTAAGTAAGTTTTTGAGCTGTTCGTAGCGCTCTCCCGGCACCAATCCGAAGACAACTTGCAGGATTACTTGCAGCGAAATTTCTGACATTTCTTGGCGGACTGCGATCGCATCTGGGGCTTTCCAATTCAGTGTTTGTTTTCGCGTCAAATCAACAATCAAATGCCCTTGACTGTGCAATTGTTCCCGATGCAGTGCAGGCATTAATAGCTGTCGCTGTCGCAGATGTCGCGGCCCTTCGTTCATAATTAGTGACTCATTTCCCACCAGCGGGCGAAATACGTTGGTCACTTTGCCAAACTCAAAGGCATCGGCTAAGGTCGTAAACACTGCCTGAATGGCTTCTGGATTGCCCAGAAACACCACGGGGGGCGAAGCGGGCCCCAACACGCGGGCGGTGAATGTATCGCCGTATTTGGCAGAGTTGCGATCGAAAAATGCGATCGGGTCAGCTACCAGCGAAAGCGTTTGGAACAAAGCAGGAGAACGAGATCCGGTAGGCAGCGTCATTGCAAAACTGGCGATACACAATATTTCCAGTATAAGTAGGTGATTGCGAAAAAACAATAGTATTTTGTAGGGGCGGGTTTAGCTAAGAATCTATGATACCAGCAAGTTTTTGAAGGCAAAACCCGCCCTCCCCATCTACTCAGCCTCCGCGCAATTGCTGCACTAAATGAACTAACTCCGGTAAAATTAGCTTTTCCACAGCTAGTTTTACGCCATTGCTAGAGCCGGGAAGAGAAAAAACTAACTTGCCTTGATACACGCCTGCAACCGCCCGAGAGGCGATCGCCCTCGAACCAATTTCTTGATAGCTCAAAAACCGAAATATTTCCCCAAATCCCGGTAAAATTCTGTCCAGCAAACTTTCCATCACATCGTAAGTCGTATCTCGGGGAGCGATTCCCGTCCCGCCATTAAAAATGATTGCATCCACATCTCCACGCTGGGAAAACGCCTGCATTTGCAATACTATCTTTGCCGCATCATCTTTAACCACAGTGTAAGCTACCACAGAGTGACCGGCCTCTTTTAGCAGCTTCTTTGTTAACAAGCCACTATTGTCTGTTTCCGCCGAGCGCGTGTCGCTAACAGTAATGATAGCGCAGTTTACGGTTATTTTAGATAAGTCTGGGTGAGGAATTTGCGTCATAAAGCAGATATTGAAGGAAGAAGGAAGAGGAAAAAAGGAAGAAGGAACAGGGAAGAAGGAACAGAAAAGGGTTGCATCTGGTGCGCGTGCAAATATATTTGTATTGGCTCTGGCATTCCGGCAGTAAATATCTAGTTCTCACTCATAAATTATTTGCCGTCAGTGCGAGAGCCATTCCACATTGAGACGCAACCCAGGAAAGAGAGAAGAAGTCATTAGTTAGTTGTTCTTTGTTCATTGTTAGTTATTCATTATAAAATAACCAATGCCCTGCGCGGGCCAATTCCCAATTCCCAATTCCCCATAAATTATGCCTTGCTAAGTCCTAAGCCCTTTACTTCCGAGTATCGTTCCATGAAACGCATAAATCGTTCCCATTCTGCGGCACTTTTCATTATATAAAGAGCTTCCAAACCCGCAGGCTGACCGTTGATGAACTTAGCCTTAACTTCGCGAGTCAGAAGTTCGCCTTCTTCGTCGATCATGTACATTCCAGTAATGTCTTGGTTACTTGTGCTGCTAAGAGATTTGGGGTTTTCAAACACAAATGTGGCAGTACCTTGGTCTCCGCTTTTAGAACGGGTTAGGCGCACTTCGGGCACAGCCTCTTCATCGATACCCCGGGAAAATTGAATTTTAGCCATAATTTGACAGTCGAACCTTCAAGATTGCTGAATTTCTTAATCTTTTATCATAAAACGATTTGGTACTCGCAAATCAAGACTTGGGAAGTGAGAGAGGTTGATCCCAACTATGCCTTCTCTCTCTTCCCAATTCCGTTAGACGATGTAGGGAGAGTTAATGGGCTGGGCACGGTTTGTGGCTACTAGAGTCTGGTACACGAGCGCGGATATCTCGGCGCGGGTGATGTCGCGGGCGGGGGAAAGCTTGGTGCGTGTGGGATAGTTGACCACGATTTTGCGCTCTGTGGCGGTTGCTATGGCTGCGGTGGCAAAACTGGGAATCAAAGCTCGATCGTCATAAACACTCAAAGAATTAGGATTGCCGCCCGTTAACTGCAAGCCGTTTACCAAAGATACAAGAGCCTGACTTCTAGTCAAATTCTGCTCCGGGCGAAACGTGTTGTCTGGGTATCCAACCAAAAAACCAGCTCGATTAGCTTTGACGATCGCACTTTGCGCCCAAAAATCCGCCGCCACATCCTGAAAAACCGTCGCCTGACGCCGTGGTGCGAGATCAAACGCCTTCGCCAGCATTGCGGCATACTCAGCTCTAGTTAAATTGCGATCGGGCTTAAAAGTACCGTCGGGAAACCCGTTGACAATGTTCATCTTTGCTAGGCGATCGATAAAATCCTTAGCCCAATGCGTGTTAATATCGCTGAACTTTGTCCCCACAGGAGTCGGTGTCGGAGTCGGAGTCGGAGTCGGTGTCGGAGTTGGCGTCAGATTACCCAACTCAAATAAACCCTTCACCCGCGAAGAATTGATCTGATTTCCGATCGCCAAAATCTTCACCCCAGTCGCATTTTGCAAGTCGAATTCACCGTTATCCCGAAAAATATTGCCACCCAAATCTTGAGCCGTACCAATATCTGGCAGCGACTTCCCCACCGCAGTCAAACCATCTTCCGTATTTTTTTCAATCCGATTCTTGCGCAAATTCGGCTTAGATTCCCCCGCTAAAACGATACCAGAGCGATTTTCCAAAATTTGGTTATCCACAATCAAAGGAGCAGACTTAGCTTGCAGAGAAATGCCGAAACCCGTATTTTGAAAAATATTGCGTCGTATTACTCCCTTAGCACTCCCCGCCATAATTACGCCAGCCGCTGAGTTTTTCACAAATACATTGTCGAGAATCGCCGGATTAGTAGTACCCGTGGCAAAAACGCCTTCGCGCTTGCATTGAGTGAAAGTGCAGTTAGCGACAGTCGGAGAAGTTGACTCAATCCAGACTCCTGTGCCGCGACTATCGAGATTCGTGACAGTTATTCCGCGCAATTCCGAATCATTTGCTAGCAATATGGTAACGTTTTGCCCCGCAGCGCTGGGACTAACAAATTTGCCACTTCCTTGAATCAGAGTGCCGCTACCTTTGTTAGTTTCGCTGCCGATTACTTTTACTCCCGAAGAGATTCCCAAGGGGAATTGTTCGCCGCTAGCTGCGCTGTAAGTTCCCGGTGCTAGCTGAATAGTGGTTCCTGATGCAGCGCGAGTAAGGGCGCGGGCGATCGTTTTGAATGGGGCTGATTGACTGCCGGCTGCTGAATCACTGCCTGTTGTTGAGTTGACGAAAAGTGTTGCCATGTTTTTTAAAAGAGATAATTGGCGATCGAGCCTTTGTATAATTTTCATTCTCTACGAAGCTGACACCGGATCTATATTCACCTTTGATTTCCTAGATTGTTTACTTGCACGATATCCGCCGCATCACCCATCAGGAGCGACAACCGCCGGGGGGATTGCCCCTACACAGCAGTAATCCGATTTGAGATTGTAAAATTGAATAATTTGTAGGGTGTGCACTGCGCGCCGGTGTCTAAGTCAACTACAAACTCAATTCCCAGTCAATTTCAGAATACAAGACGCATCCAAAACCACGACAACTTGATTCTGAAAAACAGCACAACTTGTCATTGCTGAAGCTAATGCGGGAATTTTCCCTTGTTTGAGAGAAAGCATCGCCTCCGGTGTAGAATCAAAGACACTGATCCAGCCATAATCCTCTACATACTTAAGAGTCAAGGCATTGCGATCGAGCATCCAGAAATCAATTCCATATTGATTAATGAATTTTTGCAATATCGCTTTATCGGGAGTATACTGAGCGCGAATCAAATCGTTGATTCGCTGTAGATATCGGCTATAATATCCTTTTTGATAAGGCACTGCATATTCCTTTGCCACCAAAACTGAGCGTTGACTAAAAGTTGGCAAATTGTCCGCCTCTCCCGCGATAGAAGCGATCGTAATATCTTTCGGTTGCTGCTGAAAAAACTGGTACAAATCGGGCATTTTACCCTCTACATACCCAACCCTGGGAAAATTTTCAACCAAACTCGGATAACACACAACTACAAAAGCAATTATCGCTGTAGTAACTATTGCTACTAAATTTTTGATCCCAAAGCTGGTTTCATTTTCCTTAGCCCAATTTAGCATTCCATCTACGATCGATGTGAGGACGATCGCACTTAAGAACACTACAATAAATCGCAAGCTATAAGCAGTATAGCGTCCAGGCTGATATAACTTAAACAAAGTGGCATGAGCAGCCAAAAACATGGCTGAAGATGCTAAAAATAGCTGAAGCAACACCCAGATGCTACTTTGAATCTGTTTTGCTAAAGGAAAGTGCGATCGCCATACCAATAGCAGCGGCCATAACAATGATGCACAGTGAGTGACAGGCGTAAATAGCGACTGGGGAAACATCCCGCTACCCCTACCAGTTAGCCAATAATCTTTGGGATTTGCCCGAAAAAAAGCATTTCTGCCATCTGCGGCAAATTCCGGCATTTGTTTAGCTTCTGCTGCTGTATAAGTTGGGCCAAATTCTGATTTATCTAGGGCATAGGGTAGCATTACCAAAAGCACAACTCCCAAACCAGTGGTGCAAAATAGGTAATTTGTGCGATCGCGCGACCAGCAAAAACGACCATTTTCCCAACCCAGAAGCCGCAAAACTAATATACCCGCAGCCACCAATGCGTAAGGAGGATAAAATAGTCCCATCAGACCGATCGCCGCTAAACATGGCAGCAAGGAACGTCGCAGTAAATAATATAAAAAAGCTAGAAATATCGGATAGACAAATGCTCTTGGCGTTGCAGAACCCAAATCGTCTGTCATCCACATATGTTGGTTAAGCAGCAAAGAGGCAATAAATCCGGTCATCGCCACTGGCAGCATTTCTAGGGCAATGCTAAAACAGTAATAAGTGGAGATTAAGCTGAGGAAAAACGGCAATATTTTGTGAAAAAATAGCGGATGAATGCCAATTGTGGCGGCTATTTTGTAGAGTATGCTATATCCGGCGGGGGCGGCGAATTGAAAATAGTTAGCAATGAAATCATTGGGGAACAATTCGCGATCGACAAATCGCATCATCCAGAAAACGTGTTGTCTCGCGTCGTCTTGCACAACATACTCGCCACCAAAGGCTTGTCTTAGCCCTAAAAAACCATATATCGCGGCAAATATAAAGCTTAAAGTCAACCAAAATATGGTGTGCGATCGGGATTGGCGATCGACAGTCGTAGTCAGGAATTTGTGCAGTTGTGCGATCGGCATGGCGAACAGAAGTAATTTTTATTAAATTGAGATTTTAAAGCAAATACATCTTACCATCCTTCTGTCGTAATAGTAAGGTGCGCGTTTAAATTGTATATTCAGGGCGGGCTACAAGATCCCACACCACTCATTGTTTAATTATTTTCTGATATACAATTTAAATCCAGAACAGCTTAATAGTAAGGTGCGCATTGCGCACCCTACGAAATGGTTTGTCAGGAGGACTTCAGTCCTTAACTCAAAAAAAATAGCTCGCATCTGTGAGCTAAACTATATTGATATTACAAATGTTATACCAATTTAATGTGAAGTTGCACATATCTCGATCCCCCTAAATCCCCCTTAAGAAGGGGGACTTTGATCGCAATCTTGACCCCCCCTTATTACGGGGGGCTAGGGGGGATCGGATTCTATGCAGCCTCATAAAAAATTGGTATTACTCCATCAACTTTCAAACTGGAAATCATACAAATAGCGCTGCAA
>JAJAYT010000656.1 GCA_026786085.1 Microcoleus sp. CAN_BIN18
CGCTTGGCAACTTTAGACGAACTCACGCAGTTAGCAAACCGCCGCCGCTTCGATCAGTATTTAGAAATGGAGTGGCGCAGACAGGCCCGGGAACAAACGCCTCTGTCCCTGATTCTGTGCGATATTGATTCTTTTAAAAGTTATAACGATACCTACGGACATCCGGGCGGAGACGAATGTTTGCGGCAAGTCGCCAGGGCGATCGGCAATGCAGTCGATCGCCCCGCCGATTTAGTAGCTCGCTACGGAGGCGAAGAATTTGCCGTGATTTTGCCGAATACCGCGATTCAAGGAGCCGTGCTGGTAGCCGAACACATACAGCTCAAAATCGCAGCTTTGCAGATTCCTCACGCAGGTTCTCAGGTGAGCCAGTACGTGACTGTCAGTCTGGGGATAGCGAGTATGGTTCCTGCATCTGAATCCGCAGCCTCTATTTTGATTGCCGCCGCCGACCAAGCCTTGTATCAAGCTAAACGACTTGGGCGCGATCGAATCCAAGTTTACCAAGCAGAATCTGCCACAGCCAAGACCAACGGCACAGCCCTTCCCGTGCGCCCGGTTGACTTTTCTCGCCCCAATACTAATTTGCCCTCACCCACAAGCGCTTGACTTCTTCCAATATTTGTGCATCGGAACTTGCTCCCGATCCTCCTGCGGGACTTACTTCTGCTCCAAGAATGTTTTCACTCCAAGGACTTTCTGCTACAGACTTTAAATCCAAGCTATTAATAATTGGTCTAAATCCATACTTGACAAATATTTCTTGCTGCTATTTTTGAGCCACAAAATCCAGAAATTTGCGCGCAGCTTGTGCTTTCCCTCCATCCACACCACGGCGGACAATTGCAGCAGTTGAAACAGTTTCAATCGTCGGATTTAAGTAAGAAATTTGATACGGTTTTCCTTGAGTGCTATTCGACTGTTTCCACCCGGTCATATATTTTTGCCCTGGGAATAGTTGATTCATTTTGTAAATCAACTGAGCTTGATAAATCTCGCCATCCACTGAAATAATAGTCGGAAATTCTGGAGAATCGGCGGGCAAAGTACCAGATTTGAACTGTTGGGCTAGGGAAACAACTGTTGTTATAGCAGTGGACAGTTGACAGTGGACAGTTGACAGTTGCAGAATCAGGAAATCAAACCGTTTAGGCTATGGGTTAGGAGGCTCTATTCATGAGGTTATTTATGTCCTCACCGCTATGGCGATTGCTATACTACATCTCCGCTGCCTTTTTCCGAGCAGCTCATTTGGTAAGCAGTGCCGCTGTCGAGTTTGGGTTGCTGTTGATTGAATTTTTGGGCTGCTTGTTGGCAAAAGTCTCCCAAAGCGCTGCCAACTAGAAGTTTAACGGTCAATCCTTGAAAGTTCTACTGAGTCTTGGAAGTGTTAGCGCTGTCGTCTGTGTTAACGCCACAAGCACCGATAAACAAGAGTGTGAGAGTGGCGCTAAGGCTGAGAATTAATTTAGTATTTGGGCGATTCATAAAGCTTTCTGGTATTGGTTGAGGGAATATTTAATAAGTTATCAATCTAGCTTTGGTATCACAAGTTGGGCCGCGCCGTGGCTGCGGGCGAGATCCCTTACCTCACATTATGCAATAGGTGGGTGTTGAAGTCTATTCAAAAAGTCATTAATTTAGTTCATAAAAGTCACAAATTTAAGTCATAAAAGTCATATAGTTCTCAGGTTTCTGGAGGTATGGCAGTGGACAATGGATAGTTGACAATTGACAATTGACAATTGACGTGAATCAAATTGTTGATGCGCGATTGTCGGCTAGCGGGCTCTATTCATCAGGTTATGCCCCCTCCTCACCGATGTGGCGGTTGCTATACGCTGAAATGCTGTAGTAGGCTCCCGCTTTCCATGTCTAAGTTCGTCTGCGAACCTTTTTGAGAAAGGCTATATCTCGAATTTATAATTCCGATGAAGCGCGGATTTTTTAGTAGAATTGAAAAAAAGTCAAAAGTAAGAAAGCTTTCAGTAAAAACAAGATTTTTTACTTTTTACTTGATTACTTTTGACTTTTTAGCACATCGAGTATTCAACTCAAAACTCTTAAGGCGCTGCCGCCGCCTTGCGGTTGGCAACAATCAGATTGGCTTGATATTCTGCCGCTTTTTGCTGAGCCTTTGAATGGTTGGGGCTAGTTGACGGTACTGCTCTCATCAGTTGAACCGCTTTCTGCCACTCGCTTGCTACTGCAATCCACTCATTTTGAGACTGAGCCGTCTGGGCTAAAATTGCTGCCTTCTGAGCGTTGTTAACGGCTTCCCGCCAAGAGTCTGGCTTGGGGGCAGCGGCTTTGGGTGCAGGAGAAGCTGCCTTGGGCGCAGGAGATGCGGGTGCAGCTTTGGGTGCTGGAGATGTTGGTGCAGCTTTGGGTGCCCCAGATGTCGGGGGCCCGCTGGCGGGTACAGCAGCAGTGGGAGCGGCTTTTGGTGCAGGAGATGCTGCCTGTGGGGCCCCCCCAGATGCGCCGGGAGATGGAGATGCGGCGGGTTTAGACGCGCCGTCGGAGGCTTTGCGGGAGGGGGAAGAGGCTACGGGGGCAATGGGTTCTGGGTTTGAGCCGCCGCCGAAGGGGAAATTTCCAGTCAAGTAAAGCGCTGCGATCGCCCCCAGAGGCACTAATATACCCACAGGTATTAACCATTTGGGAAATTGTTTTTTTGGAGGCGGGGCTATATCTTCGTCTTCGTCTTCGTCTTCGTCTTCGTCTTCTCGATCGAATTCTCCCTCTTGATAATAGTCTTCGCCTTCGGGCTCGACATCATCTAAACCTACGGAGTCGTCAGAGATTTCACTGTCAGAGGCGTACATTGGCTCTGAGGGCATCAGCTCTATTTCATCTTCCCACGCGGCCGAGCCGTCACCTGTTCGACGCCCGTAAACCTTGATAGTGTGAATTGATTCGACTCCCAAGTTCGTCATCCCGCTGCGGATGAAATCGACCAATGCCATTTGACTCGGTACTTTGTCTGACTCCAGAATTATGTGGAGACAGCCTTCATCCCGCGTCACATCGGCGTTGATGCCTTTGGGCTTGAGTGTACGGTTGATGCTAGATGCGATCGCTTTTGGATCGCCCTGCTTGAGAAGTTCCCGCAGGTTCTGTTGTGTCATGGGTAGCGCTCTTTTGTTGGGGGGGTGGAGAGCCGGCAAATAATATTAACCGATCGGCATTCGGCGGCGGACAACATTTATTTACCACATTAACTTCTACTGTGGCATTCTGAGATTATTTCTGCTATCTACTCAAGATTTTTTGCCCGCTCCTGGCATCTAGCGTATACCAGAGCGCGAAATTTGTTGTAAAAATTTACAATTAGTACCTGCTCCTGTTGCCAGGAGCCGACATCAGCGAAATAAGCTAGAAAGTTCTATAACTTTGGTTTGCAGGGTTGAGATTTCTTCCCTGCCTCGCTTTAGGGAAGCTTCTAAGTCCAGCAGTAAAGGCAAACTTTTTTGGAGTTTTTCTAAGCTTGCCTTCTTGACTTCTTGGCGAAAATAGTATACTCGTTTCGGATTGCCGAGGTCTAGAGCTTGAGCAATTTTATCATCGCGATCGCCCGCTTCGATCATTGCCTTTACCCACAACCAAATCCGAAACTTACCAGTCAAGCCTGCCACAATCCTCAAACCAGGCTCGCTCCGGGCCGTTAAGCCCGCCAATAACTCCAAAGCGAGGGAGGTATTGCCCTCGCGAATGGCATCGGCTAGCTGGAATGTATTCTGGGCGTGACAGTGCACCAGTGCTGCCACTTCCTCGGGGTTGAGAGGTTGGCTGCGGTTGCCGGCAAACAGCAGCAATTTTTCCATTTCGCTGTATAGCCCGCGGGTATCGCTACCAATGGATTCGGCCAAAAGTTCGATCGCGGTGGCGGTCAATTTGACATTCATTTCGGTGGCGACTTGGCGCACCCGCTGGGCTAATTCTTTGTCATTCCAAGGCGGAATCGGTGAAAATTCCCGCACTTGGGCGGACTTGATGAGTAACTTGGTGGACTTGAGCCGGCTATCGGGTTTTTTGACGGATGTCAGCAGTAACACCGTGGTGTCGGGTATTACTGGCAGCGTCCGTTCAAATTGCGCTAACAGTTCGGGAGAACACTGCTGGGCTACAGTGGTATTGGCGAGCCAGACAAAACGACTGCCGGTACCAAAGGGTGGCGTTAAGGCTCGATCGAGTCCTTCGACCACAGCATCGGCGCGATCGGCAATAATCTTGTCATAGTTAAAACTAGCCCAGTTGGGATCGACGGCACTTTGGCGTAAACTTGTCACAGCTTGCCCCATCGCAAAGTCGTCCTCTCCCCAAAACAGGTAAATTTGCATTTCTAGCACCAAGCCACCCAACAATGGTGTATTATATAAAGTTTGTTGCAAGTAGTTAAAGATTCTATTCGATAATTTTTACATCTTGCACTATTCTCAAAGATCTAGAATTTGAAAGTTAGGGTTTGTACGATCGTGACAACTTCTGTCACACTCAACAGCACAAAGGAATCTCAAACATAGATTTTCTTTTTCTGCGCAAGTCCTAACAATTCTCAAGTCAGGTAAGTGCCCAAAGCTATTAATTAGCACGAGGAAATGGAGATTGGACGATACTTATCAAGCTTATGTAAATCGGGTAGCGCGAATGACGCTGCTGGACTCCTACAAGTCCCAGATAGAGCACATTCAGGAATCTCCCAAATTTGGACTGGATAAAGCTGGCGTTAAAGTTGCAGTGCCATTTCCCGGCTATTCGGTGATTACGCCACCTGCTGGGGAAGATGCAGAAAATGCTGTATTCTATGCTAACTTACACTCTTGCCAACAACGGCTACAGCAGGAACTTCATCCTGGTTCCTCGATCGCACTACCTCCCGATAGCTTCCATGTCACTCTGGCAGATTTGATTTGGAGCAGTGCTTTTCGAGATGCCTCGGATAAAAATCCTGAATTTGAAGTGCAACTTCGAGGCTGCATGGCAGATGGTTTTGCCGCCTCAAAACCTGTCCAATCGGGCAAGTCTCCCATTCGCTGGACAGTCCTGGGCTTTATGGTGATGACTAGAGCTATAGGCGTTTGTGTTGCACCGACGGACGAAAACTCTTACAAGCAAATTCTAGAGTTACGTCGATCGATCTATCAAAATCCCGATTTAATTGCCTTGGGAATTGAACAGCAATATCATTTTACGGCACACATTACTCTGGCTTATTTTGGCGACATCGGCCCGAACTTAGACCGCGCTCATTTGTGCGCTGTTATGTCTGAATTAAACGAGCAATGGCTCGACACGCCCCAAGAACTGCTCGTACACCGAGCCGAACTGCGGAAGTTTGACGACATGACTAGCTACCTCCGACAACCGGATTGGCCTGTTTTCGAGTTTTGAACGGCCATGACTAAAGCACAGGGGATTTAAGCCCCCACCTTTAGGTGGATTGTTTTTAGGCTGGGGATTTAAGCCCCAGCCTAAAAACTTCCCTGTCAACTGTCAACTGTCATCTGTTAATGCGTATTCAGCATTCGGCAGAATCAACATCAAATATTCTGCCGAATGCCAGATATCAGTCAAAAGTCAAAAGTTGGCAGATTAAATGCTTTAATTATTCTGGCTTGACAACAAAGTCAAGCAAAAAACTTATGAGAAACCAGGAAAAATCAGTAATTCTGGTTTTTTAATTTTTGATTAAAAAGTGACAGTACACGTTGTTGGTATCGGTTTAGATGGAGCTGCTGGGCTGAGTGAATCGGCGCGGCAGGTTGTAGAAATGGCCGCTTTGTTAATAGGGAGCGATCGCCATTTGAGCTATTTTCCCCAGCATTACGGAGAGCGCTGGGCACTGTCCGATTTAACCGAAGCAATTCTCGAAATTCGGCGCCATTTGGCGAATCAAGCCGAATTAGAGCCGGATGCTGGGTCGATCGTCCTTTTAGTAGCCGGAGACCCGCTGTTCCACGGCTGGGGAAAGCTGCTAATTGCCCAACTACCGCCAGATAAATTGACATTTCACCCCCATGTCAGTTGCGTGCAGTTGGCTTTTAATCGCTTGAGAATCCCTTGGCAAGATGCTCATTGTGTAGGCTCTCAAGGACGCTATTTTGAGGAGCTGACAGCGAAGCTAAAGCTCGGTGTGGAGAAGATTGCCGTCCTAGCGGACGAAACTCGAACTCCGGCGGCCATAGCAAATTTGGTAAAAGCTCTCGATTTGCCAACACGCTACGAGTTTTGGGTTTGCGAAAATTTGGGTGCGGCGGACGAACGGGTAATTCGCAAGTCTCTGGAAGCTTTACTGAGAGAGTCTTTTGCACCGCTGAGCGTGGTGGTGATGCTGCGGGAGTCCCCACCGAGGGCTGAACCTTTGGATTTGGCGAAGTTGCCTTTGTTGGGCGTTCCCGATGGGGCTTTTGTGGGTTGTGGCGATCGCCCGGGCTTGACGGTAGAAAGGGAAGTGCGGGTTTTGGTGCTGGCTCAATTGACCCTACAACCGGAACAAGTTGTCTGGGATGTTGGTGCTGGTAACGGTGCTGTGTCGATCGAAGTTGCGCGTTTATTCCCGCAATCTGAGGTATACGCGATCGAACAAACGGTTTCTGGTACTTCGGCGATCGAACTCAACTGCGGTCGTTTTGGGCTGCAAAATGTGTTCTCGATTCACGGAACCGCCCCGGAAATCTTGCACCGCTTGCGTCCGCCGCACCGGATTTTTATCGGCGGTAGTGGTGGAGGGTTGACTAAAATTTTGGGCGTTTGCGCCCTGCGGCTGCTCGCTGGAGGCTCGATCGTGCTGGTTTTGGAAGCTTTGGAAGATATTGCTACTGTTTTGAGCTGGATTGGCGATCGGGTGCGCCGGGAACCGCACTGGAGTTACCGAATTTTGCAAGTGCAGTTATCGCGTTCTTTGTTGGCCGGGAATTTGACTCGTTTCGATCCGTTGCGGCCGGTTTCGATTATTACGATCGATCGGCTTTTGGATTGATCTGGGATTTTTAACGCTGTCGCGCATTTAAATTGTATATTTAGGGCGGGCTACAATAGCCCAACCCACTTATTGTTTGATTGTTTTTTAACATCAAATTTAAGTGCCCAACAGCTTATCTGTTTTTTTGTGGTTCTAGTTCTCGCTTGACTGAATCTAATCTTTTTTTTTACCGCAGAGGGCGCAGAGGGCGCAGAGGAGGAGAGGAAGAGAATTGATAATTTTAAAGGGGTTTGGGGTGTTAGGTTTTAATTTTTAATTAACAAAACTACGGCTGCTGTTGCTAGCAATAACAGTATTCCGGCTGCACCGGCTAAGGGTTTTGCTGCTATTCCTGTAATCCATTCGGGTACGGTAGAAGTAGGTTTAATTGCTTGCGCTGTATCTACGGTAGTTATGCCCCAAATCCAAGCTGCGTGAATGCCGATCGCCAATCCCAAACTACTATTGTCGGCGATGCGGGCTAAGGTTAAAACCATGCCCATCAGCCACAATCCGGGGAGTTGCGGTAGGGTTTCTTTGGCGGCCCAGATGAGGTGGGCGATCGCAAAAATGAAACTGGCGATCGTCGCTGCTGTTAGTATTGAGTAATCTTGCTGGAGTATATTTTGCAAACAACCGCGAAAAATTAACTCTTCTGTCGCGCTAATCCACAGTCCTAATAACAGAGTCAGTAAACTAGCAGGATTAAAAATTAAAACCCAAAAATTAATCGTTTTTTCACATCCTATGTCGGTTGAATTTTCGCTTTTTTTAAGCTCGATCCAGCCTGCGGTTAATTGCAAGCCAAATAAAATAAATAAGCTGATTATCCCTAATCCTAATCCCCGCACTAAGGATATCAAAACTGCGGGTTGCCAATCCCAACCCCAGTTAGCAAAAGATGTATTTTCTATCCAGGTTGTTGCCCATAAAATGAAGGGGACAATCAGGTACAGGGAAGCTAGTAAAGGTAGTTTTTTGTTTCCCAGGGGTTGGGGTGGATGCCATTTGAGGGCGATCGCCACCACAATCGCTGCGGGAAGCCACGCCACAATCCAAGTTGAGAAAAACAAGATTATTTTGACAATAGCTGGTATTGACGGTGACATCAATCGCAGGTTGTTTAAGTGATTCCACATTGAAAAGGTTGCAAGTATAACACTGTTGACTGTTGACTGTTGTCTAATAGAAATAGGAGTGATATCAATTCCGGTTGTATCGGAATTAATCTTACCCGAAATCAGGACACCGCGAGTGCCTTAGTCCCTACAATTGATCGCGTCGCGGTAGGGAAACGGCACTGCCGTGTCCTCTATATCATTCCGGCGCAGCCGGAATTGATATGAAAAGCCAGTTTTGAACAGGCAGGATGCCTGTTCCACAATAATTATTAGAGATGTCTAATAACCAATAACCAATAACCAATAACTAATAACTACCGATCGAGCTTACGCTGAATTTGCCTCAAAGATTGGTACATTTCCGGCAAGCGGTTGTAGACGGCTGCGGCTTTCAGAAATAGTTTGTGGGGAATTGCTGGCATCCCAGTCACGATCGCCCCTGCGGGCACGTCGCTGTGAATTCCGGCTTTGGCTGTGGCGATCGCCCCATCTCCGATTTTAGCTTGATTGGCAATTCCCGCTTGACCAGCCAAAATTACATTGTTGCCAATTTTTACTCCGCCCGCCATGCCGACTTGAGCGGCAAACGCGCAATTGTTCCCAATTTGACAGCCGTGGCCGACGTGTACTAAATTGTCAATCTTGGTATTTTGACCGATGCGGGTTTCTCCAACAGCAGGCCTGTCGATCGTACTGTTGCAACCTACCTCAACCCCTTCTTCTAATACAGTGCAGCCAGACTGCTCCATTTTCACCCACCCGGAGGCTGTCGGCACGAACCCAAAACCTTCAGAACCGATCGCCGCACCACTATGAATCACGCAATTTGCCCCGATGCGAGTACGTTCGTGAATCACACAGTTAGCGTGTAAAAC
>JAJAYT010000657.1 GCA_026786085.1 Microcoleus sp. CAN_BIN18
CTCGGATTTATTCAAAACCACCAACAACCGCAGAACTCGAAGAATTCATCGATCAGCTTTTGTTAGCTAGTGAGTCTGACAGCAATTGGCATTTCAAAAGGATGTAACAAAAATGAACAATCTGGATAGTTTGACATCGAACTAGAAAAGAGCAATTTTCGCTACAGCAATGGCTTTGCACCGCGCTTGCCACTTGCTGTCTAAATTTACCACATCTTCCCCAGAACGCTTGCTATCAGCTATCAGCAACTATGTCTGTCCGGGAGTGATGGCTTTGTCAAGGGAGCTTTACAAAACTATCAAATAGTTCAAGAGGCGATCGGATGCAGGCGATCGCTTCTTGAATTTCAAAAGCACCAAGGTGTGCGGAGTGTTAGAGCCGATTGCAATATGTTCGGGATTATATTAGTGGCGGATTGCCCATTTCGCAGCGGGCTGCGATCGTCCCAAGGCGTTCGAGGACTTGCTCGGCATCGATCAGTCTGGTCAGTGTCACACTGCCGATATTTTTTGCGGGATCGGCGGGATCGAGGGTGGCTCCGGGTTTGACTTCTACCATCAGTACAGCGTCTTCTACGCGGTAGAGCCACATTTTTGCATTGCGATCCGAAAGGCAGAGGTTGAGCTGTTGGATGTCCGGCTGCCGCCTCCAGCCGGCTACTGTCCACTCGCCACCACCCCCCCAGACGCGCCCCACTTTCCAGCCGTCGGATAAGAAGAAATATTTCATTTGCTGTGTACGCTTATTGAGATTTTTTTGTCTAACATAGCGCAAAACTGCAACAGTACGGAATTATTGAACCGCGAAGGACGCGTTAGGCGAAGCCGCGCGTAAGCGCTCTTGTCGCGAAGGAAGAGTAGAGAAGAGAATAGTAGTCCTGGACGCATTTAGACATAATTCTGTCATTCTGAGTGAAACGAAGAATCTCAAACCTTGGCAGCAGCAAAGTTCGTAACTCCTCCATCACTCCTTTCTAAAGGTCTAGTTCTAACTGCATCGCTTTAACTTCCATTTGTTTTTCTGCTGATTTTACCACTTCAAAACTCAAGCGAACATCTAGCCGTTTTTTATTTTCTAAAATTTCCCTAACAGTGACAATTTGTATTTTGTCGTAACTTTGACTCATATATCTGCTTTGATATATTCCTGCTGACTTAGCAGTTTTAATCATATCCTTAGTTGGCTCTTTTAAAGTGATAAAAATGCCGAGGACTGCTTGTTCGAGGGTAATTGTCCCTTGCAAGTCGCGGATGTCTCCTGATTGCACCTTCCCTGATTTAACTTGCAGGATAATCTTTTCAGGTTCATCTTTGTCACCCTGAAAGTAAGCAATGCCATCTATTCCCCGATCTGCACCTTTCTTGGCGTTAATAGTTGCGCGATTATTGCTATAGGTAAGAATTGCCCATTTTTCAAATTCTTTCCGAGTACGGTCATCTTTTTTGTTAGCAAGTGCAATGGCTGATTCCTGATCTTTAGGAATGCCATTTAATTCAATTTGGTTGAGTATTTCTTTACCAAAGGCATCCTCAAGGCGTTTGAGAATCAAACTAATACTTTGATAAGTAATGTCAATTCCTATCCATTTGCGATTTAATCTTTGGGAAACTGCAACAGTAGTACCACAACCGCAGTAAGCATCTAAAACTACATCGCCTTCATTGCTACTGACTTTGATAATGCGTTCTAATAAAGCTTCAGGTTTTTGTGTGGGATAGCCAAGACGTTCTCTAGCTTGGGAATTTATAACTGGTATATTCCAAACATCATCAGCGGGTGTGCCGATTGAATCTTCGTCTGTCATTTGAGTAACTAATCTAGTCTTACCCTCAAATTCTACTTTACTCTTTTTACCCTTCCATCTTTTTTGAGTACCTACTGATAAGTCTTCATAAAATGTATTGAATGTATTAGTTAACGAATTTTTAGAATAGAAAAATATGATATCGTGCATTCGCTGAAAATTATTCTGTTTAGCTGGCCAGCGTTTGTAGTGCCAGACAATTTCATTTCTGAATTGACCTCCCAAAGAGCAAAATATGGCATCTAAAATTAATTTTAAATAATGGCTGGCTGTCGGGTCACAATGTAGATAAAAGCTCCCCGTAGGTTTTAAGACTCGATGAATTTCTGCTACTCGCAAAGTCATGTGAACCAAATATGCTAATAAACTGCCTTTGCTTAAAACCTTTGTTAAACCAGCGATTAAATCAATACTTTGTGAGGTAAATCTGCCTTGGTAGTTTTCTAATATTTCGGCTAAACCTTGGTTGGCAAAATCATCCCAAGTCCAAGTGTCGATAAAAGCTTGTGCTTGGGCTTGGTCTTCGTTGCCAATGTTATTATAGATTTGGTTGTAATTGCGTTTCGAGTTAAAAGGTGGATCGATGTAGCACAAATCTACCGATTCGTCTTTGATGTGTCTGCGTAAGACATCAAGATTGTCACCGTAAAATAGTTGATTTACCATTTTCGCTATTTCCTTTAAATGGCTGGTATAACTGCTGCTTCTGTCTGTATTTGACGACAGATTTTGAATTATACTATATAATGGTATCCAATAAATAAGCTCCCGGATTAATTACTTGCCAGACTCAAGAGGGAATTAATCCTTCAATCTAAAATCTAAAATCTAAAATCTAAAATCGAATGACCGCACAAACCCCAGTACAATTCCAAGACAGCTTCGACATCATCGTAGTTGGTGCCGGACACTCCGGCTGCGAAGCCGCCCTCGCCACTTCTCGCCTCGGATGCCGCACCCTTTTACTCACCCTCAACCTCGATAAAATTGCGTGGCAACCCTGCAATCCGGCTGTCGGTGGCCCGGCTAAATCTCAACTTACTAATGAAGTGGATGCGTTAGGCGGCGAAATTGGCAAAATGGCCGATCGCACTTATCTACAAAAACGCATCCTCAACTCTTCGCGAGGCCCGGCAGTGTGGGCGCTACGAGCACAAACAGACAAGCGGGAATACGCCGCTGTGATGAACAATATTGTCGAAAACCAAGAGAATTTGACCATCCGAGAAGCGATGGTGACAGACTTAGTTTTGGGCAAAAACGAAGAAGTTATCGGAGTTGAAACATACTTCGGTGTCGCCTTTGAATGCAAAGCCGTAATTCTCACCACAGGCACTTTTTTAGGCGGCACAATTTGGGTGGGCAACAAGTCGATGCCGGCTGGACGTGCCGGAGAATTTGCCGCCGTTGGTTTGACAGAAACTCTCAACCGTTTGGGCTTTGAAACTGGTAGGTTGAAAACTGGAACTCCGGCAAGAGTTGACAAACGGACTCTCGATTATACTAACCTAGAACCGCAGCCGGGAGATGCAGATGTTCGCTGGTTTAGTTTCGATCCAGAAGTTTGGGTAGAACGGGAACAAATGCCTTGTTATTTAACTCGAACTACGCCAGCAACTCACCAGCTAATTAGAGACAACTTACACCTTTCTCCAGTTTACGGCGGCTGGGTTGATGCGAAGGGGCCGCGCTATTGTCCGAGTATTGAAGATAAAATCGTGCGCTTTGCAGATAAGGAAAGTCACCAGATTTTTATTGAACCGGAAGGTAGGGATATTCCTGAACTTTATATCCAAGGATTTTCTACTGGTTTACCGGAAACTTTGCAACTGGAAATGCTGCGGACTCTTCCTGGTTTGGAAAAGTGCGAGATGATGCGCCCTGCTTATGCTGTGGAGTACGATTATTTGCCGGCAACTCAGTGTTATCCGACGCTGATGACTAAGAAGATCGAAGGGCTGTTTTGCGCGGGTCAGGTGAACGGTACGACGGGATATGAGGAGGCGGCTGCACAGGGGATTGTCGCGGGGATTAATGCGGCTAGGTTTGCGAAGAATCAGGAGATGATTGTGTTTGCCCGCGAGCAAAGTTATATCGGCACTCTAATCGATGATTTGTGTACGAAGGATTTGCGGGAACCTTACCGGATGTTGACTTCGCGATCGGAATATCGGTTATTATTACGATCGGACAATGCAGACCAACGCTTGACTCCGCTAGGACGGGAAATTGGCTTGATTGGCGATCGGCGTTGGGAGTTATTTGAGCGGAAACAAGCTAATATTGTGGCGGAGAAGAAACGCTTGTATGGGACGCGGGTGAAGGAGCACGAGGAGCTTGGTCAGCAGATTTTGGCTGAGACTCAACAATCGATTAGAGGTTCGATTACTCTGGCTGATTTATTGCGTCGTCCAGGTTTTCATTATGTCGATTTGGAACGGTACAATTTGGGCGATTCTAGTCTGAAGTTGGCTGAGAAAGATGGTGCGGAAATTGATATCAAATATTCTGGTTATCTGCAAAAACAGCAAAATCAAATTGATGAAATTGTCAGACACGAACGCCGACAATTGCCGGGAGATTTGGATTATATGGCAATTACAACTCTCTCGAAGGAGTCGCGGGAAAAGTTGACTAAGGTGAGGCCGCTGACGATTGGCCAAGCGTCGAGGATTGGTGGTGTAAATCCGGCTGATGTTAATGCTTTGTTGATTTTTCTGGAAGTGCGAAACCGCCAGCAACCGGCTGGTGTGGGAAAATAATATGATGTTGCTGGTTTCGACGCAGTTTATCCTGAGCGTAGTCGAAGGGCTCAACCACCGGAAACAGCCGTAGGCTGAGCGGAGTCGAAGCCGGAATATGTGGTTTCGACTACGCTCTACCACCGGAAAGAGTCGTAGGCTGAGCGTAGTCGAAGGGTCGCAGCCGGAATATGCGGATTTATTAGCTCGACAGACGGGAATCCCCACACGAAGGCCGATCAAAGGTTAGTGTGGGATGCTTCATGCTCGCTGAAGATGAGGATTCCACACGCTTACAACCTCCCACGCTCAAAGAGCGTTGAGCCGTGAGCGTGTGGATGACGACATCAAAGCACAATAAGTCTCTTTATTGTTTTCAAAAGAATCCCCACTATAAATAAATATAGTGAGGGAATTCTTTTTTGAACTAATTTAAGTTCAACTCCTTACGGAGTGGTTTTCTTCGTCAATGTTTGTCCAGGTTTTCATCAGCAACACTTTCCCCTTAACTCCAGAGGTATGTTTAATTACTGACCTCCGTGTTCAATGAAGAGAAAACGGTTTACCAAACCTGTACATTGAAGTGCCTATATATTCCGAAGCACTCGTAGTAACCAAGAGTTTAACGAGCCACTGAGACTATTGACACGCTCCTTGATTTCTTAAGAAGCCCACACGCTCGACGGTATTCCGTTCAGTGTGTGGAGTTGTCACTTGAGTCATCTTTCTTTTACCTCATTATTAATTATTCTATCAGATCGCGTCTGCTAGCTATCACTATTCTTCAATCAAGGCTTGAAACTGAGAGTGCGATCGCACTTTGTCAAAATCTGAGTCAGTTTTTGCCATTTCTCGGTATTTGTCAGGATTTAGATTAATTGCGCGCTGCAAGTTTTGAATAGATAAGTCAGCTTGACCGTGTAACGCATAGCAGCAAGCTTTATTATAAAATACGCCGGGGTCATCTGGTTTGAATTCTAAGGCTTTGTCGTAGGAGGCGATCGCTTCTTCCCATCTTCCTAAATAATCCAGTGCATAGCCCCGATTGTACCAGGTGTCGGGGTCATCTGGTTTGAATTCTAAGGCTTTGTCGTAGGAGGTGATC
>JAJAYT010000658.1 GCA_026786085.1 Microcoleus sp. CAN_BIN18
GATCTATATTCCTTACAAAGATGTGGTAGGTGCATTTAAGGAAATTGATTTTGATGTTGCATTTGATGAAAAAACTGCGGACGAAATCTATACAGCAGCTTCAAAGAGGCTGGCTAGTCTCAATAAGCTGTTCTACATTTAAATTGTGTGTCAAGAATTAATAAAACTCTTGTGGGATGGGCTTCTAGCCCGTCCCGAATATGCAATTTAAATGCGCGACAGCTTAGTTCAGACACAAATAAGCTGCGGGAGGCTTTAATACTTGTTTCAAAACAAGAAGTCGATAGGTTTATGGATACGCTCAAAAACTGCCTTGATCGTTTTATTTCCCAAATAATTATCATGCCACTTTTTGGTACAAGATACGAGTTTGAGAATATTGATGATGCACTAACAGAGCTCAACACACTTGATCTCGATCGCCCAAGCGGTGAGTTTGAGAGGTTTGAAGTTATGATTGATTACAACAACAGCGACACAATTCGAGCAACTTTTCAGAACAAGATTTTGCTGGCAGACTTCTTGAGGAAGCTGAAAAGTTGAATTCAGGATCATCACGGCGTTCAAGCGGACGGAACAGAATATATCATGCCTGGGTACGATGCCCGATCGCGATCGCCCTCACAATATTACGGATTGTTACTTTGTTTCTAATAAACGAGACGAGGGCGATCGGCATCCTTTACGATCGCTCTTAGTTTTGCCATCCGAGTTAATTCGCCATGTACCAGCCTTTTCGGGAATACCTAGAGCAAGAGCTGTTTCAAAGGTTTGATTTGCAAAGTCGCCCCATTCCCTCCGGCTTGGAAGTCAATGTCAGCGAGCGCGGCAAAACCCCCGCTAATATCCGCAGTTGGTGTTACGAATGCCCGCAATTGCGGAAAATTCGCTACACCTACATCGATGCGGGTGAATCTGCTCAAGTTTTTAATTGCGTGATTTATCCAAGTCACAATTACGATTTGCCTCTGTTGGGAATTGACCTCTTGTCTTTCGGCAAGAAGAAAATTTTAGTGGTTCTCGACTTTCAGCCGCTATTTAGAGATGAGGCTTATATAACAAAATACGTTCAACCTCTACAATCGCTGCGCGACAAGTACGACGATTTGGCTCAAAATTTAGAAATGAAATTTTATGATGCCAATCAGTATTTTTCTAAATACTTGCTGTTCGCCAAAACTGATGCGGAAACTGTAGAAAATCGGGTATATCCAGCTTTTAAAGACTATTTGGATTTGTACTGGAAAATGCTGTCGTCAGCACAACCGCTGACTGACCCAGAAGATATTCAGCGTATCGTTAAAGCTCAAAAAGATTACGACCAGTACAGTGCAGACAGAGACCCGGCTTCGGGCTTGTTTAGCAGTTATTTTGGTCACGAATGGGCTGAGAACTTTCTTTACGAATTTTTGTTTGAAGATGCCGTGCCTTTAGCTGTTGCCGCCAACACGCGATGACCGCTAAATTTACATGGATTTTTCCAACAAAGTTTGTAGTAAGGACTTCAGTCCTTAAAATTAAGATTGAAGAAGGACTAAAGTCCTGACTACGAACCTCGGAAGAAAAACTAAAGTCCTGACTGCGAACCTGTGGATTGTAGAAGTCTAATCTAAAATCTAAAATCTAAAATCTAAAATCGACATGACTCTTTATCAACCTTTTTTAGATGCGGCGATGGCTCTGATGAAAAATCGGCTAGACTTACAGTCTTACCCGATTCCAGAAGGGTTTGAACTCAAGGAAGCTACAGTCGGCAAAGGGAACAAACAAGAGGAAATCGTAACTACCAGTTACGCTTTTTCATCCCCGAAACTGCGGCAAATTCGCGCGGCCCATGTTCAAGGCGGCAGCAGTTTGCAAGTTCTTAATTTTGTGATTTTCCCACATCTGAACTACGATTTGCCGTTTTTTGGCGCGGATTTAGTAACACTCCCCGGCGGCCATTTGATTGCTCTGGATATGCAGCCTTTGTTTGGCGGTGACGCTGACTATCAGGCTAAGTATACTGCGCCGATCGCACAAATTTTTGAAGCTCATCAACCGCACCTCCCTTGGGGTGGCGATTTTCCCGAAGAAGCGAAGCAGTTTTTCTCGCCGGCGTTCCTGTGGACTCGCCCCAAGGAAACCGAGGTTGTGGAAACTCGGGTTTTTGCAGCATTCAAAGACTATCTCGCTGCTTATTTGGATTTGGTCGATCGCGCCGAACCAGTCACAGACAGCGCCAAGTTAGATAGTATCTTACAAGCTCAACTGCGCTATCTGCGGTATCGTGCCGAAAAAGATCCGGCGCGGGGAATGTTTAAGCGGTTCTATGGCGAGGAATGGACGGAAGAATACATTCACGGCTTTTTGTTCGATTTGGAACGGAAGTTGCCACAAGCTGCCACACTTGGTAAGTAAGAAGAATTAATTTTAATAGAAGTTTCAGCCACTACGCTAACAAGTGTAGATTGGTATGAGGAAAATACCAATGGTAAAAAAAAGTCGCAATCCAGTTAGTTCAAATCCAGAAAGCAAAGTCAAAGTCGGACTTTCGCTGACTCCTTCTAGTGCCGATCGATTGAACTTGATCGCTCGAAAGCTCGGAATATCAAGGTCGGAACTCCTAGAACGCTTGGCACAAGGCGCTCTGAATATTTCTACGGACAAGAGCGAAGTTACTGTCACTTGGAAAAAAGGTGAAGAAACTGCGATCGATGCCGCTGACTTGCAAGGGGAAACAGCCGAAGAAAGCGAAATTAATGACGCTGTAACGACAGAAACTATATCGGAAAAGGTGAGCTTACAGCCAAATCCGCTGCAAGCAGGTTACGAAAGTTTACAGCAACAGTTGAGTGAACGCGAAAGTTCGATCGCCCAATTGCAGCAGCAATTAGCCACCGAACAGCAAAATCTCGAAAGCCAATTGCAGTCAACTGTCGCCAAGTCGAGTTACGAAACTTTACAGCAGCAGTTGAGTGAACGGGAAAGTGCGATCGCATCTTTGCAGCAGCAATTAGCCGAAAAAGAACATCGGGAACACGAGTTTCAGCATCAGCTAGCAGAAAAGTCGAGTGTTGTGGAATCTTTGCAGCAGCAAGTCGCCGAAAAAGAACATCGGGAACACGAATTTCAGCATCAGCTAGCAGAAAAGTCGAGTGTTGTGGAATCTTTGCAGCAGCAAGTCGCCGAAAAAGAACATCGGGAACACGAGTTTCAGCATCAGCTAGCAGAAAAGTCGAGTGTTGTGGAATCTTTGCAGCAGCAGTTAGCAGAAACAGAAAGTTCGATCGCATCTTTGCAGCAGCAATTCGCTACCGAAAAGCAAAATCTCGCTAGCAAATTGCAGGAAACCGTGTCGAAGTCGAGTTACGAATCTTTGCAGCACCAGTTAGCAGAAAAGTTAGATGCGATCGCATCTTTGCAAAATCAACTAACCAAGTTGCCATATCTAGAAAATCAATTGAGCCAAAGTGTCGCGAAACAGCGAAATTACGACGCTTTGCAGCAACAGTCTCAAGAACAGCTAAGAACCATCAAAGCTTTACGAGAACAGCTAGGTCAAATGCAGGCCGTTGCTGGGATTGGTGAAGCTTATCTCAACAAGTGGCGTCGTCCCTAATTCTCTGATTGCGGTGGCTACGGAAAAACTTCCGTCGCGTATGGTGCGCAGCCCCCACCTTACCCCTGAAACGTCCTGTAAACTTGGACGAGAGCTCTTGTAGCGATAGATTTCAACCTGTCGCCACAAGAGCTTTTTCTGGCAAAATATGAGCATAATATTAAGAAATATTACAACGAATAAATTATGACGATCGATCGCACTCCTAAGCTCAAATCCAGTCCAGCAGGCACTAAAGGCCGCGTCACGGTAATTGGAGCCGGCATCGGCGGACTCACAGCAGCAGCCCTGCTAGCCCGCAGAGGATACCAAGTGCTAGTGTTAGATCAGGCGATCGTCCCGGGCGGATGCGCTTCCACCTTCAAACGCAAAGGCTTTACCTTCGATGTCGGCGCGACGCAGGTTGCAGGATTGGAGCCCGGAGGAATTCATCACCGCATATTCTCAGAATTAGAGATCGAACTTCCAGCCGCCACACCCTGCGATCCAGCCTGCGCCGTAATTTTGCCGGGAGAAACCACACCGATTAGCGTCTGGCGAGATCCGCAAAAATGGCAGGAAGAAAGACAGCGACAGTTTCCTGGAAGCGAACGTTTTTGGCAATTATTATCGACATTATTCCAAGCTAGTTGGAAATTTCAAGGACGCGATCCAGTTTTACCGCCCAGAAACTTCTGGGATTTCTGGCAATTAATTCAAGCGGTTCGCCCGGATACTTTAATTACTTTACCTTTCACTTTCATGACGGTGGGAGATGCTTTGCGGCTGTGCGGATTGGGCGACAATTTGCGTCTGAGAACTTTTCTGGATTTGCAATTAAAATTGTATTCTCAAGTAGATACCGAAGAAACGGCGCTACTCTATGCAGCGACAGCTTTGGGGGTTTCCCAAGCGCCACAAGGATTGTATCATTTGCAAGGGAGTATGCAGGTGTTGAGCGATCGACTGGTAAGTGCGATCGAACTCTACGGCGGCAAAGTCTTATTGCGACACACAGTGGAAAGTATTATCACCACAAATGGCAAAGCCACGGGTACAACAATTCGCAATCAAAAAACAGGCGAAGTTTGGACAGAAACCGCCGATGATATTGTCGCCAATGTGACCGCCCAAAATCTAGTCAAATTATTAGAACCAGATTCAATAGCATCAGAAAAATCCGCAGATTTGTCAGATGACTCAGTTCTGAAATCTGCTGTTTCTAAATTGCCAAATCAAATGAATGGCTACAAATATCGAGTCGATAAATTGCCACCTTCATCCGGCGCGTTTGTCATATATTTGGGAGTAAAAAAAAGCGCAATTCCAGCAAATTGTCCGCCACACATTCAGTTTCTATACGACTACGACGGCGAGATTGGTGAGAATAATTCGTTGTTTGTTTCTGTCAGTCATGCTGGTGATGGTAGAGCGCCAACGGGAATGGCGACGGTGATTGCTTCTTCGTTTACTGATACTCGAATGTGGTGGAATTCCGATGATTATGAAGGTTTGAAGCAAAAATATACGGCAGGGGCGATCGCCCGTTTGAGCGAATATTTCGACTTTACACCAGGGGCGATCGTACATCAAGAGTCCGCCACACCCCGCACCTTTGCGCGTTATACAGCCCGCGACAGAGGCGCTGTGGGCGGCATCGGGCAACGAGTACCAACCTTTGGGCCCTTCGGCTTTGCCAATCGGACACCCATTCAAAATCTCTGGTTAGTGGGCGACTCCACCCATCCGGGAGAAGGAACCGCCGGCGTTTCTTATTCTGCTTTAACAGTCGTACGACAAATGGAAGCAGAATTTTGATATAGCCTTTCCAGCTCTCATATGAGGTACTATCCGGCATAGGGCATAGGGCATAGGGCATAGGGCATAGGGCATAGGGC
>JAJAYT010000659.1 GCA_026786085.1 Microcoleus sp. CAN_BIN18
AAAATCAGCTATATTCACTGGTTTAAGGAAATCGTATTTAATTGCTAAAATCAGCAGTTGATAGGATTCGTGTATCTATTTTTAGAATCCTCTTAATAAGCATTCAACACTTCTGGTTCAACTCCTATATCACCCACTCTCAATATATCTGCGTTAATCTGCGTTAATCTGCGTTAATCTGCGGTTAAAAATCCCAAACTTGGAAGGTGCGGCTGTGTGGACGGCAACTGGTTTGGAATACCAGCGTACAGCGAAAGTTGTAGAGGTTCGACTCCTCCATTTTCCGTATTCGATCGGGTATTGTAGGAGCGATCGCACTTCGATTAAATGTTGAGCCGGGGCGATCGCCACAATTATTTACGAAAACAGTTGATTTTTTAGAATAGTTATGTTATAGTCATTTAGATGCGGGAGTATAGCTCAGTTGGTTAGAGCAGGTGACTCTTAATCTCAAGGTCGAAGGTTCAAGTCCTTCTACTCCCATCCCGTTTAATATTCTATAAATGAAGGGTTTCAGGTTCATTAACCGCCGAAATTTCTATCTTTTGATTAACTTTTGGTCAGTCCTACTCTTTTAAGTAGTCGAATATTTTCAACGGCGCTTTTATTACCAGACAAGCTTTGTATCAAGTTATTCTGTCAGCTTTTTGTTCTCTGCCGATACTTTGTCTGAGCTCAGATTTGGCATCAGCCACCTCCAGCTTCAAGTTGGCGATGTCATCGTCTGCTATGTCAAGTGCGTGGAGTTGTCACCAACTTTCTTTGCAAAGCATTTACTTCCGCCGTCAACTCTCCGATTCGGCTGTACAGGCGAGGTTGCTCGCTTTTTTCAAAAGATTCTCCGTTATCTAGCTTACGAGCCAGAGCCAGCAGTTTGTCTGCTAGGACGATCGGCACTCGGATAGTACGGGTTGTCCCATGCTTCCACTTGCCCTCAAAGGGCGTGAGGTTTGCTAAGCTACGGTGATTTACGTTTTTCATTGATATCAACCGTAAGAGTGCTGTGTTGCAATCATTTTTACATAAATCCTTTTTGCTGTCAAGATTTCATCAGTTGTGTCATTTGATTGTGTTTGATGTTGTCCATGATTTTTCAATTTTGTGCGATCGAATTTTTAGTCTCGATCGCCCGTTGGCGAAGCTTGCAGAAGAGGATCGGCGGATCGCCTAAGCTATTTTTGGACTGAATAACAATAGGATATGGTGATTAGTTATGACCGCAAATCTCTCAGCACGCTCTTATGCAGGTGAAAGCGATTTAATTGCGATCGCCCATTTAATCAATACTTGCGAAAAGGTCGATCGGCTCGATGAAGGCACTTCCATCTCGGAATTACAACAAGAATTTAACCAACCGTCCTTAGACGTAGCGCGCGATATCCGCCTTTGGGAAGATGCGGAGGGAAAATTAATCGCTTTTGCTCAGTTGTCGATTTCTGAACCAGGGGAAGTCATCGACGGTTGGCTGTGGTTTCGCGTTCGCCCCGACGCCCGATCCGGCGATGTGGAATCCGCGACAGTGGCTTGGGGCGAAACGCGGATGCGGGAAGTGGAAAAAGAGCTAGGCGTGCGGGTGAAGCTGCGATCGTGGACTCGCGCTGAGAATGCCGATCGCATTTCATTGCTGACAAATTGCGGTTTCAAGGCCGATCGCTATTTTTGTCGGTTGGCGCGATCGCTTTCTGAACCGATCGCAGAACCCCAATTCCCAGAAGATTTTGCGCTGCGTCTATTCCCGGGCGAACAGGATTCGGAAGCTTGGGTAGAAATGTTCAACCAGTCGTTTATCGACCACTGGAATCACCACGATTTAACGGTGGATAAATTTAAGTACGATTTAGCCAAACCGGATTACAGAAATGATTTAGACTTGATTGCTGTTGCTGACGACGGCACTTTTGTCGCTTTTTGTTATTGCGAAATTAGTGGCGATGAGTGCGATCGGACTGCACGCAATCAAGGTTGGATTGCGTGTCTCGGTACGCGGCGCGGGTTCCGCAAAATTGGATTGGGACGAGCTATGTTGCTCGCTGGTTTGCACAGGCTGAAAGCTGCCGGTGTCGAGACTGCGATTCTCGGCGTCGATGCTGACAATCAGTCCGGTGCCATGAAGCTTTATGAATCTGTTGGCTTCCACAATATTCGCAATAGCATTGCTTATGTCAAAGAGCTTTAATCAATACAGCCCTCGACGCATGGGAGTCTAGAAACCGGGTTTTTCACGAAAATACTTCGGTGCAGCGCGGAAATTTGGTAAAAAACCCGGTTTCTTTGGTCAAGTGCGAAGTCCTGAAAAAAAACTTTTGCCACCCCATTGACACTTCTGTAGTACGTGTGTAGCATTAAAGTATGGAAAAGGCAGGACAGACAAAAACCTGTATTTTCCGTACCACTTCTGAACCTTGAAAACTGAATATAGCTCCCAATTTCAAGGAACATCAATTTGAAAGTCTTGTAACAGAGACTTGATTATCATGTTGTTACTTTATACCACACTGTTCGGTTACAAGCTGACTCCCTCAGAGACAGAAATTCTGCCGAATAAGTCTAATTTTAACGGATTTCATGCGGATTCAGAACAGACAAACTCTGCCAGATTGGCATCAACCAAAAAGGCTGAGGAAATCCGCAACATCAAACAAGCTTATTACTTAGAACGGCGCTTCTTTCAGTAAAGATTATCAGATTTCGTGAATCTTTACCGATACTGGCAATTTTATAAGATGGGGAAGGCGGGTTTTGCCTTCAAAAACTGGCTGGTATCATAGATTCTTAGCTAAACCCGCCCCTACAAAATACTATTGTTTTTCCCGTCGATCTACTTAATGACTAATGACTAATGACAACTGATGACTGATGACTTATTTCCAATTTTGCCAAGAACTATTGAAAATAGAAGTACCAGGAAATGCGATCGGATTCTTGTCTTGCTGCAATCGCAACTGTAACGCTTCCAAATTCGGCTCGCGGGAGGGCAATTCATCCACCAATTCATAGGGAACAATCCCATTTTCCAGGGAAAAAGCAGCCGTAACACCCGCCGCAGCACCAGCAGACCATTCAAAAGAATGCACTCGATAAGCCGCCGCCGCCGTATGGCTAACAGCAATACTTTTGCCAGCTACCAACATATTGTCAATCTTTTGAGGAATCATTGCCCGCAGCGGTATTTGGAACGGATAAGCTTGTCCTTGACCTTTGCGAGTGCCTTCGCGTTCAGTATTTCCTGGCGCTTCCGGCGGGCTGTTGGTCATGCAGGGGTGAAAGTCGATCGCATAATGACCGATACCCACACTATCAGGATAAATCGTCGCGCGCGATCGGGATTTTGTATCCTCAACAGATTGACTACCCACAGCCAAAGCCGGCGCATTCAAACCACCTACAGCCAACCACAAATTCCGATACTCTTCCTTCGACAAATTCTGACGGTAAAAATCTGTATTAAAGTCAGTCCGAGACATATCAACTTCCCAGATTGTAAAACCTTGAGGCTGATTGAAACTCGGCCGCCCAATCATCCGCCTGCCCTCCCGCATATAAGGATACTTAGAAAGTCCGTGCACCGTCCCCATCGGCGAATTCAACCCGCTCAAAAAACGATTATTGGGATAAGGCTTTTTCACATTATTTCCTAGCTGCGAGTCAGTTGTTCCTGCTACCAACCAGTAGAAAAATCCTTTGGCATTTTCTTCACCGCGACGCAAAGTTTCCGTTCGCAAACCGCCCATCCAGCCGCCCGGTTGCAGTTGACCGTTAGCTTCTAGTTGCGCACGAGAATAAATTAAATTATCCTGGGCAGAACCCGGACGGTAGTCGTTCCCCCAAGTCCAGTTTTGCATCGAAATATCCCCAGGATAAATCGGGAATCTCCTGGGGTCGGAAGGGCGTGGCTCATCCGGTCTCATGCTTTTAATTTGGCGGTAGCTGAAAACCAAAGGAAAACTAGCTAATCTTTGCAATTCGTAACTGTAATAAGGAGCGTATTGTTGATAAAAAGATGGTAGTTGATGCTGCTGTGGTTCCTTCGTTGCTTCCATCGCAAAAGTGTAGGTAAAACCTTGAGTGCAGTAAGCATCACCGTTTGGGCTGGCCGAAGAAGGTTCGAGAGGTGAACGCGGGTCAATTCCCAGGCGGTAGGGAACATCCGCAAGTCCGATTAATTCGCCTGTTTCAGTCGCATCTACAACAAACCAATCTGCACCTCTTTGTTTTGATTTTGACTGGTTGGGTGGTTTGGAAGTGAACCGAATAATAGTTTTGTTGAATCGCGCCGAATTTTCGTAGCGATAGGCATCTTCGATGGTTTGAGACAGGGTTTCGGTGTTGATGGGCGGGGTGTTGGCGGCTGGTTTGTGTTGAATGCCGATCGCACTTTTAATCTGTTGACCCCCCATCGCATTCCCCGCCACAGCCGGAGTAATTGCTAATTCTTTAATCACCGTATTGGGAAACCATTTGAGCTTGCCATTGCCTGTTTTAGCCGCATCTTGCAAGATGTCAGATAGAATTTTGTGGCCATTGTAGGGCATGAAACACGAATAGCTAACCCAACAGCCGCCGGGATTTAGCCTCCCGTAATGTTCCTCGATGCGCCGCCGCAATTCTAGGTAGCCGCGCGGGTAAAATAAGAGCGATCGCTGAGTGTCTCTTTCATCGAGTGCGGAAGTTCCCTGGGAGGAAATTTGACCGCCTAACCAGTCAGTAATTTCGGTGATGCAAACTGTGCGCCCTGCGAGCAAACCTTCGTAGGCGGTAGCAGCACCTGCTAGCCCGCCCCCTGCTACGAGAATGTCGCAAGTTTCCTCTTTGTCTGGATTGCGCACAGGTGCGGCCAAGGCTGGGGTAATAGCCGAGAGGGAGGCAATTAGACTGAGGGTGAAGGTGAAGAGCGATCGACCTTTGAGCAAAAATAGATACCGTCGAAGTTTCATCGGAGACTGTGGAATTAATTTTGACATCAGCAAAAAACACTCATCGCATTTAAATGTTTATTTTGCAGTATACTGGTATTTCGCGGTGCAGTCAGGGCAAACTTTTTTATATAAGAGGCATTAATAGCAGTAACAACTATTGAATAGCCGAATCAACTTTATGCTAAAAATCGTCATTTTTTTTAGGTCATTGATTCCTTTTGAGAGTTTAACAATTACCACCAGTCTAACTTTTTCGGAAGTTTTGCAGAGGTTGGACGAAGTTGTCACTACTCCCAAACCTTTTAGAATAACTCTACCCTTCGGCCCGCCACCTGTCAAACCTTATGAAGGAACAATTTCTGGGAAGACATTCAGAATCAATCGCATCATCACCGGCCGCAATTCATTTATCCCAATTATCAAAGGAGATATCCATTCTCAACCGTTCGGTTGTTCCATCAAAATTAGGATGAGTTTACATGAAATAGTCATAGGATTTATGCTTCTTTGGCTGTGGACAACTGGCAGTATTGGAATGTTTGCTTTATTTGCTTGGTTCGTAGAACCCTCCGTGGGGCCAATATTTTTACCGATCCTAGGAATGTTTATTTTCGGCTGGCTTTTGTGCTTAATTCCTTTTAAAATAGAAGCAAAAGTAGCTACCAAATTTTTATCAATTTTGTTGACATAAAGTAATTTACAACTGCAATCTTGGAACTTTAAAATTAAAAATAATCTGGGTCGATCGGCACTCATTTGCGGTAAAAAAACATCAACTTTCCGGTATTACTCATGCGTCAAAACCAACTCAAACAAAAACTCAAACAAGGCGAAACAGTCCTCGGTTTATTTATGAACTGCGCCTATCCCGCATTTATGGAAATCTGCGGTCACGCTGGATTCGACTTCGCTGTGATCGACATGGAACATGGCCCGCTGCACCCGCTTGCTGCTGAAGATTTGTGCCGCGCCGCCGACTGTACCGGAATTGCACCCATCGTCCGCGTCCGCAAAAACGACGGGCCGCAGATTCAACGAGCTCTCGACATCGGCAGTGGAGGCGTTCAAGTACCTCAAATTGAAAGCAAAATAGATGCTGAAACTGCTGTCAAAAGTGCTAAATACAGTCCTCTGGGTACGCGCGGCCTTTCCTTTGCTACGCGGGCGGGACTTTACACCGCCGCAGGTACAAATATTACCGATCGACTCAACGAAGAATCCTTAGTTGTGATTCATGTCGAAGGCAAAGGTGGCATCGACAACCTGGCAGAAATTGTAACTGTACCTCAAGTTGACGTGATTTTTCTGGGGCCTTACGATCTGTCACAGTCGATCGGCATTCCTGGCCAAGTTCGCGATCCCCGAGTCATCGACATGATGCAAGACGCCGTGCAAACCATCCGCAGTGCAGGGAAAGCAGCGGGTACTTTTGCCGAAAACCCCGAAATCGCCAAGCAGTGGATTGATGCTGGCGTGCAGTACGTCGCACTTGGGGCCGATGTTGCCGTCTTCCTGCGCGCCTGTCAGTCGCTGGTGAAAGCGGTGCGGAATTAAGTTGCTAAGCTGTTGCGGCATTTAAATTTAATTTTTTGGGCGGGCTCTCGTGCCCACCCCACAAGAGATTCAAGAAACAGGATTGTTAAAATTAGATGCGTACCAGCTTATCTTTACGATATCTTTGCAAATTTTGTAGTGTCTTTTACCACCCGTGCAAAAAACCTGAGCTAGACTAGAAGTATAAACCTCCTTAAGGCAAAACTGGGGAGGGAGCAAGGCTTAAGGGAGAATAATCTATGAAAACGGTATTAGAATCCATTCAATTGGACTATGCTTTCATGTTTACTTTCAAAAAAGTAAACTCGATTAAGCTCGAAGGTTTCCAGCCATTTTTTAAGGATATGCCGATCGATCCTTATGTAAAAGGAAAGTATCGTTCTCGAAGATTGTCGCGGTTTATCGTCAACGGGAACGAGTTAGTTAAGTTACCTCACGGCTATTTGTTTCAAAGCAAAACATATAATCCCATAGCGGGTGATATCAGGCGGGAATTTGCCGAATTGGACGATCGGCTAATCGCCCTGGATAATTTCAAACAAATGATTTTTGCTTTTTTCGATTCTTGCAAAATTCACCCGGAAGCTGAAATCGGAGTGCATCAAATTAGGACGAGTTGTTCGCCGCACAATTTCGGCAACCCCGCACCGGAAGGAATTCACCAAGACGGTACTGATTTTATCGCGATTTTCTCGGTTGACCGCACTAATATTCTCGGCGGGGAAACGCATTTGTATTTGGCTAAAAAAGAGAAGCCTGTTTTTAATAAAATTCTGCATCCGGGAGAATTGCTGTTGGTCAATGACCACGAGTTTTTTCACTTTACTACGCCGATCAAACCGGAATCGGAAGGAGTGGGAACCAGGGATGTCTTTGTGATCACTTCTCCGAGTTTGCTTACCGACTGAGAAGACTGGGCGGTTGAAACCGCGTCTACACGAACAAAACCCGCCTCCGCGGGTTGAATAAGATCGGCGGTTGAAACCGCGTCTACACAAACAAAACCCGCCTCCGCGGGTTGAATAAGATCGGCGGTTGAAATTACGTTATTTTCTTCAGTCTGCGGAGGCAGACTTCGTTTGTCTAGGCGCGGTTTCAACCGCCGTCTCATCTACCGAAACTTTCGTTCAGACTCTTGAATGGGAACATCATTAATGCTGGCTTCACGTCTTCGCATTAACCCATTTTCTGCAAATTCCCACTGTTCATTACCATAGGCGCGATACCAGTAGCCGGAATCATCGTGCCACTCATACTCGAAGCGAACAGAAATCCGATTTTCTGTAAAACTCCAGAGTTCTTTCTTTAAACGGTAATCTAATTCTTTTGCCCATTTTCGTGTTAAGAAAGCCTTGATTTGTTCCCGTCCGCTGAAGAATTCCGCGCGGTTTCGCCACTGAGAATCTTCTGTATAAGCTAAGGCTACTCGTTCGGGATCGCGGGTATTCCAGGCATCTTCAGCAGCCTGAACTTTTGCTTTAGCTGTTTCTAACGTAAAGGGCGGTAGAGGTGGTTTAGTTTCCATAAGACTTTGTTATTTGTGACTCATCTACTATACAGGTATGAAACTTTTTTGTAGGGCGGGAACTCTTGCCACCGCCCTACAAAAATCGCAGTCTGGGTATTAAACTCGGACTTTGATATCAATTGTCAGCACCGGGATCGATGCCCATTGCTCGCAGTCGCTCAGTTAGCCGATCGACTTGGCTGCTGGTGAAACAACTCCCGTTGCTTTGGTTGCTCCTTCTATCAACGGCTAAGTTTTAACTTGAGATAGTCAAAAAGCGCTCCTAGAAATAGGGGCGCTTTTTGTTTG
>JAJAYT010000660.1 GCA_026786085.1 Microcoleus sp. CAN_BIN18
AAAATCAGCTATATTCACTGGTTTAAGGAAATCGTATTTAATTGCTAAAATCAGCAGTTGATAGGATTCGTGTATCTATTTTTAGAATCCTCTTAATAAGCATTCAACACTTCTGGTCAAACACATCGACTCCCAAACACTATGAAAATTTTTAATGCCCCAAATTTCACCATTTTCTGCTTGATGCCAATTGCCATAAAGAAATAACTTTATTGCTTCGTAATACTGCCAATAATCAGCATCTTTTATGGGTGTGTTATGGTCAATTGTTTCTAAGACATCCTTGAGTATATCTAAAACCTGCTCATAACTCTGTTCATCAAAAAGACTGTCTTGATTTCCGAGATGGTGCTGACGAAATCGCTCAGCTAATGCTGTAATTTCAGCATTTACTACCTCTCCAAGTTGCTGCTTAATCTCGCAAAAGAGATAGCAATACATCGTGACAATATCAGTAGATTCAAACTGCATTACTCGTCGGGGAAGTAGCATTTCATCGACATAAGCTGCATGATTAGGTAAATACACCGCTTGGTGTAAGTATTTATGAATCTGGCTGACATCAAACTTGTTACTTTTGCCCAATCGATAAGCAAGGGCTAAAATTTTGGGTTCCTCATAAGCCTTCAAAAAGTGAGTAATAATGTCCAGCTTCGAGTAAAATATATTTTCTGAATCGTCTTCCTCATCTTGAATTTCAGAACCCCGATGACTGTTAATTACACCATCACGATCCTGTGTGCCCAACTCACCAATATCATCTATATAACCTTTCTCAATACAGATTTCTTTAAAAGTGCCGAAAATTTTATAGAGTAGGAAAAACAAATCTCGTTTACCTACAAATGTGTCAAGCTCAGAGAGTCTATCATCAAATCCTTTAGGTAGACAAAAGCACAATTCGTCATCTTGCTTTTGAATGCCAACAAACGAGTAATTATCGGGGACTATTAACTTTAAGGAATTGAAGTTAATCATAATTGGCAAATCCTAAAAAAACTATTTTTTACCGAGTTCATATACTTTTTCCATAAATTCTTTGATCAAACCGAGAAAATCTGAATAGGCTGTTAATTTTACCGCCTTATTTGTAGTCGATAAAAACTCCTCTATCGGTCGTTTGTCTCTCGCAAATACACTATCCCAAAGATAAAACATTAATTTATCTTTTACTTGCTCAAGATCGACTTGATCGTCTTCTGGTTTTATGAACCACCAACCAATTTGTTTATCTTCAATCCGCCGAATCACCTGATGATTTGATTTAATCAATTCATTAATTCCCAGAATATACTGTGACCATGCTCCTTGTGGCTCACCATCAATTATTAAGTTCACATCTTGCAATTTTTCTGGAACAGATGTGTCTCTTACTGGAGCCTTAACATATTCCCAGTCCCACCGCCGCTTAAAGGCACTATCGAGGTAGTAAATTGATTCATCCGAAGTGTTAATTGTCGCGAGAATAGACAAGTTATGTGGAATATTAATTCGCCGTTGTTGTAGAAGGCTAAATACTCTGCTACCATCAGGATTTTTTGAAGCTAATTCATCTTTTCTTTCTTTACAAAAGTCTTCACAATGTATTTTAGTATTTCCTTCTTTGATTTCAATTGTTCCATCTTGAATGATAGGCTTTAGGCGCATTGCTTCCAGTATGCCAACTAACTCCATTTCAGAAATATCGACTTCATAACTCGACCAGCCATCACTTTCGCGATCGAGCAACTGAAATACAGTTCCAAAAATAGCTGCCGCATTTCCTCGATTTAATTCATCAATTACGAGCAAGTAATGGTCTTTCTTGCCATCAATTAAGCCTTGGTATGCCATTCCCAAAATGCGAATGAAATGCCCTGGATAAAATTTATAAATAACTGAGTTGCCTTGGGTGAGGGGCAACAATTTCCCCATAAAATCAGCATAAGTGTACTCTGGGTGAAACACTGTCTTGACAGTGTGAGTAGTGTCATCCAAGGGAATTCCTAATTTATCTCTAGCAATTTCCCGAATCTGGTAGCTTTTTCCCGTCCCTGGGCTACCAAATAGAATCTTTTGAATCGGCTTAATGTCGTCAGGCATTATGGCTATGTAGTATCAATTTCAATACTTTACACCAAAAAGTATAACATACTCTCTTTAGCAACATCGAAAAATACCCCCATTAGCATAAAATTTGACAGGAAGGGGCGATCGCACTTCTTCACACGCTAAAATAAACTTAGTCACAATTCCATCAAAAAAATGACAACACAACTGCTAGAAGTAGAGGGAACTTGGGAAGAAATTCTCGCCCAAGCAGCCAAATTTTCTGGACACAGAGTTCGCATCATCGTTCTTGCTGACGAGGAACCGCTGAAGTCAGCCGAAGATTGTTTTCGTCAAGGATGGCACGAAGCAATGACAGGAGAGACTGTACCGCTTTCTGAACTATGGGAAGGTATTGATGCAGCGATCGGCGAGATGATGGAGTCTCTGCCAGAAACTTTACAGCAGCGAGTAGCAGAATACTTGAAAGAGTATATCGAAGACTTAAAAGATGAGCTTCGATGGGACGAATCTTTCCAGAAAACGCAACCGCAACTTGTGGCTGCTGCCCAACGCGCAAAACAAGAAATTGCTGAAGGAAAGGCACAGGAAATGAAACTGAATGAGTTATGAAATCTGCGTTTCTTTGGCAGGAAATAGAGGACACGGCAGTGCCGTTTCCCTACGCGAACATCTGTACTATTGAAAAAGTTACTCGTTACCAGTTAATATTTTTTTTGGCTTGTTTCCTTAACCCCAAGTGTAAGGTGCGTCGCCATGAGATTGTCGATTCAATTTAGGGATTTTTTATGGCGACACACCCTACAAATATTAAATTCAGTACAATTTATTACATTCTCTCCAACACCTGAATTCCCAACAATCCTAACCCCAACTTCAAAGTCCTCGCCGTCAAATCGCACAACATTAACCGCGAAGTCCGCAATGGTTCCTCAGCTTTCAACACCGGACACTGCTCAAAAAATTGATTGAACTTTTGACTCAATTCAAACAAATACTGACAAATTCGATTCGGCAACAAATCGCTACCAACAGCATTAATCACTTCATTCAACTGCAATAAATGCTTTGCCAATACCAACTCGGCATCCGATCGCAAAATCACTGTCGCACCAGCATCTAAGTTATCAAAATTAATCTCTCCTTTGCGGCGAATGCCCTGGACGCGCACGTAAGCATACAGCATATAGGGTGCGGTATTTCCTTGCAAAGCCAGCATTTTGTCGTAACTAAATACATAGTTGCTGGCGCGGTTTTGACTCAAATCGGCATACTTGACGGCACTCAAACCAACTGTTTGAGATACGTTGGCAATAAACTCCTCAGTTTCCTGTCTTTCCTCTGCTTTTAATCTGTCTTCTAAATCTTGGCGCGTGCGGACAATTGCTTCGTCTAACAAGTCCTGCAACCGCACTGTTTCCCCAAAACGGGTTTTTATTTTTTTGCCGTCTTCTCCTAATAC
>JAJAYT010000661.1 GCA_026786085.1 Microcoleus sp. CAN_BIN18
CGCTGGTGCGGGCGCTGGAGTTGCACTTGCTGTGGTGCACGACGCTAAATTAGCCTCGTTATTGGGATATCCAATGGCCACATAACCCTTTACCGGAGCGCTAATTTGAATCCAGACGCGGCCGTCGGAGCCTTTAGTAGAAGTAGCGCCGGCAGCCAGCGTTACTTGAGTGTTCATGGCGACACCACCAACTCTAGGGGATTTGGTTTCTGGGCCTTGGCGAACCGTCAAACCTTCCTTGGGAGTAACTTTGCGACAAAGGGTGTCGGCCTGGGCTATTTGAAAAGTGCGGCTATTTTCAAATGAAATTTTTTCAGCATCTTGACTGACAGTGGATGTTGATGGGGCGGCAACACCGATCGCCTGAGCCTGTAAACTTCCGGCTACGATCGCGATCGCACCCAGTAATGCAGCGGGTTTGTAGCAATTCAAGTTTTTCATCCGTTCAACTCCTCATCTCAACAAAACCATTATCTTTATTGCAGGTCAATATAGCAAAAAAATCCATTTGTCTTTCATAAAAATACTTTGCATAACATTATTTGTCGCTGTAAGTCAAGTCTTATTTATATAATTTAATTTTTGGTGAGATTTCAGCCAGGGCCAGTTAAGCTGCGACGCATATTAATTGATCGTTTGAAGCTTCCACGTCGCGACTGTGGACTCAATTTTTTCATGGAAAATCAAAAATCTAAAGTCAACTGATGTTCCTTGCTTCAATCTATCAAAAGACGGATTTTTTTGAACAGCCGATGGCTGGATAACCTCTATCTGGAGAAGGGTTCAGTCGATCGCCCAAATCGATTAAAAATAGAATGTCATATCTCATTTTGTATTGTATGAAACTGCATTATTTTACCAAACGGCTTTCGACTGTCGGGCGCTATCTGGCTGCAACTGTGCTTTGTGTGTCAGCGATGGCATTCGTTTGGTCTGGTGCATTCTTGTCGAACACCGCAGCAATGGCTTCTGATGCTGTAAGCTCGATCGCAGCAGCAGATTTGGGCGATCAGGTTCAAGACAAAGCCAGCACAGATGCTGGAAGAGCCAAGAATTTCATCCGAGATACAGAAGAGAAGGTTAAGGAAACTGCCAAGAAAAATGCCGCTAAAGTCGATCGATCGTCGGAGAATGGTAGTGTAGTCGAGCGCAAAGCTAAGAAAGATGCGGCCACAATTGAGAAAAGAGCAGAGGAAGATTCCGCTCGGACTCAGAAAGCAGTTGATAACACAAAGAATGCTGTCGAGAGCGCAGTTGACAACATCAAGGGTGCTTTTGGCAAGTAGACAGGCTCGTAGTGAGGACTTTAGTCCTTCTCAAAGGTTCGTAGTGAGGACTTTAGTCCTTCTCAAAGGTTCGTAGTGAGGACTTTAGTCCTTCTTTCAGAGGACTGAATTCCTCACCACAAACCAATACGATCGTGGTCGTTCTGTTCGGACGTGATATTATGGTTTTTTCGCCTTGTCTGCTCGCTCGAAACTGAAAACATATATCTAAATTGAGCGTAACCTCTACAGCATGAAACCGACCTCAAGCCATTACTTAAAATTGCCTTAAAAAACGTAAATCGCTAGCATAAACTCGGCGAATATCATCAATTTCATGCAGCACCATTGCGAAGCGCTCAACCCCAAAACCAGCCGCAAAACCACTGTATTTCTCAGGATCTAAACCAACTCCTTTGAGAACGTTAGGATCGACCATGCCGCATCCCAAAACTTCGAGCCATTTGCCATTCCACTGCAAATCCACTTCCGCAGAAGGTTCTGTAAACGGAAAGTAACTCGTGCGAAAACGAATCGGCAAATCTTGCCCGAACATTTGCCTTAAAAATTCTTTAATCGTGCCTTTCAAGTCAGTAAAAGTTAAACCTTCATCTATTGCCAAAAGTTCTATTTGATGGAACACTGCGGCGTGAGTAGCATCGACGGTATCGCGGCGGTAAACGCGGCCGGGAGAGACAATCCGAATCGGCGGTTTATTCTGTTCCATGTAGCGAATTTGCACTGAGGATGTTTGAGTCCGCAACAGGTTTCCGCCGGGGAGATAAAAGGTATCTTGCATATCCCGCGCTGGGTGGTCTGGCGGAGTATTCAAGGCCTCAAAATTGTAATAGTCTGTTTCCATTTCGGGCCCGTTGGCGACGGTGTAGCCGAGACCAACAAAGATATCTAGAGCGCGGTCTATGACGCTGTTTAATGGGTGAATTCGGCCTTGGGGACTGAAAATCCCCGGCATGGTGACATCGAGGGTTTCTGAGGCTAATTTGGCTTGAATTTGGGCGGTTTGGAGGCTGGTGCGTTTGTCTTCTAAGTCGGTTTGTAGGGCTTCTTTGACGGTGTTGGCGATCGCACCTACTTTCGGCCGCTGATCTGCCGACAGTTTGCCCATCATGCCTAAAATTTGAGAGAGTTGGCCTTTTTTGCCGAGGTAGCCGACGCGCAACTGTTCGAGTTGTTCGAGGGTATTGGCGGCTGCGATCGCACTTTTGGACTCTTGGCCGAGGGTTTCTAGTTGAGTTTCAATGTCGCTTAGTTGGACAGTCATTTTGATTTTAGATTTTAGATTTTAGATTTTAGATTGATGGCGGTTTTGAGCCAAGTTGAGTTTACCGCAATTTTGGTGCGATCGGCTTAATTTGAGATTTTAGGTGGTAATTGGTAATTGGTAATTGCAGATGAATGCGATCGCCCTACAGTAATCTAGTTTAAGATTATTCTCAGGCCTATAAAAATTTTAATGAAACTTTTAGTTAGCAACGACGACGGCATTTTTGCACAAGGCATCCACAGCCTCGCCAACGCACTCGCCGCCGCCGGCCATGACGTAAGCGTAGTCTGTCCCGACAGAGAACGTTCGGCCACGGGCCACGGCCTCACGCTACACCAACCCATCCGCGCCGAAATTGTCGAATCTGTTTTTGACCCCGCCGTCACAGCTTGGGCTTGTTCGGGGACTCCCGCCGACTGCGTAAAACTAGCTTTGTGGGCTTTACTTGACAAACCGCCGGATTTTGTACTTTCCGGCATCAACCACGGGCCCAATTTAGGCACGGACATCATTTGTTCTGGGACGGTTTCGGCGGCTATGGAAGGATTGATGGAAGGCATTCCCAGTATTGCTTTCAGCCTTGCGAGTTATACTTCGCTGGAATTTGATCCGGCGGTGAATTTTGCTGTGACTTTGCTGGCACAGTTGGAAAAAGTGCCAATGGCAAAACCGATGCTGTTGAATGTCAACATACCAGCGGTCATACAAGCAGAAATTACCGGAGTGACGATCGCCCGTCAAGGCATTCGCCGCTATTTCGACATATTTCAAAAGCGCACTGACCCGCGCGGCAAAACTTATTATTGGCTAGCTGGGGAATTGTTAGAAGATATAGAAGAAACCCCCGATGCGACTGTACGCATGATATTTCCTACGGATGTACAAGCTATTCGCGAGCATAAAATTACCGTTACTCCGCTGCAATACAATCTCACCTGTGGTGCGGACTTGCACTCCTTACGGGATTGGGAATTTAAAGCTTTTTGGGATCGGTGAGATGCGATCGCGCGGATCTGAGGGGTAAAATAGGAATTAAGGAAATGTACCTATAAAGGTCTATGCCCCAGGTATTAGTGCAGGTTCTCAATTGGTTATTGGTTTTTTACTCAAGAAAAACAGTTATGAACGCTCCCACATATAACACTCATTCTGTCACTTGCCCGATTTGCAACCGTTCCAGCATCGTCGGCCCCGTCGGGATGGTTAGCGGACTATTCACTTGTCCCCACTGTCATTCCCACATGGTAATTAGCTGGAGCGGCAATTTTGTGCGCGATCCTTTTAGCTTGAAACAATTGACGGTTGGGAAGATGCTCAGGCGCGAGAGTAGGCCTCTAGCTCGCATTCAGCGCGATTTGGGGATTGGGAAGCATTTCTCGTTGCTGGCGATTTTGGGGAGTGCTGTATTTCTGGGATTTGCGATCGTCGCTACGGAACAATCGCTACCCCGACAGAATTCATTTCAAGGGTTTTTAGAGTGGGTCAGCGGAACGGGCAATTCCCAAGATGTGTCGCGTTAACATTTCTACATGAATTGTGACACTGACTGGGTTTAAATCTCTCTTTCTTTGGGTATAGATCGCACGACAACGTGGAAATTGAGGAGACGGCAATGCCCAAGGAGTGTCAACTTAAGCCTAAAACCCTTGATAAATCTCGCTTTTATCCGAGGTCAGATCCCCCTAAATCCCCCGAAAGCGAGGGGGAATTTGAGAAGATTCTTGTCCCCCCCTTCTTAAGGGGGGTTAGGGGGGATCTAGATTTAATAGCCAAACAACAGTTTCTGACTGGGTTTGACCTTAAGTTGACACTCCTTGGGCTCTTGGAGTGTCCTGATTTCGGGTAATATTAATTCCCATTGCAGCGGTAATATTCAATCTTACTTATAGCAACCGCCACATCGGTGAGGACATAAATAACTTCATGAATAGAGCCGATACCCTTACTGCATCAATGGTTTGATTCTCGTCATGCAACTGTCAACTGCTATATATGCCAATAGACGACGAAGATTTTGAAAGCCAATCGATCGCGGACGATCGCAAACTGCAACTTTTCACCGACAGACACGAAATTACGCGCCGATTTGCCTTTTATTTAAACGAAGACCCGCCCCGCGAACAAATTTTGTATTTTTACGGAGATGGAGGCAACGGCAAGTCCTTGCTGCTAAAACACTTGCAGTTTCACTGCTGCAAAAGATTTACGCCGGAAGTTTGGCAAGAATTGCGCGACATCCCAGAAGAAAACATCGCCGAAGTTGCCAATTTAGTCCGCTACGCAGCAGCCAAAACCTACACTCCCATACCCGTAGTGCGGCACGACTTCGGCTTGATACCGATAAAAGAAGATAAACCCCAAGATAGATTTTACGGTTTGCTGATGCTGCGGCGCAATCTGGCAGCATCAGCGAAAAAATATAAATTTAAGTTTCCCAATTATGATTTTGCTTGCTTTTGGTATTTGCTCAACAAAGGCGAGTCAGACGCAACTCTCAAACAACTTTTCCCCGATGATTTGATTGATTTTTTGACACCTGTAGTGGAAACTTTTGCCGGATTTCCCGTGGTGTCGCAAGTGGCGGCGGGGCTGAAATTGATTGATAAATTCGGCGGCATTAAGCGCACGATGAAATTAATTCAAACGCGCCTCGGTGTCAGCGATGAAAAAGCAGATGAAATTCGCCGTAAAGATATTGATATTGAGTTAATCGACTGTTTGCCGAAATTGTTTGCAGGGGATTTGAATGCGGCAATGGCTGGGAAACATAAACCAGAACGCCTGGTGATGCTGTTCGATACTCACGAGAAATTGTGGGATGAAAAACGGAATTCTCAGGGTGAAAAGTTTTGGTATCAAGATGAGTGGTTTCGGCGGTTGCTGAGGGCATTGGATTACAAATCGGGGATTGTGGTGGCTGTGGCGGGGCGTGATTCCCCAGTCGCACAATTGCGGTGGCCGAATGCGCCGAGGTTTCCAATTCCTGAACATTATATCGATGCACAATTGGTTTGGCATTTGTCTCCGGCTGATGCTAAGGATTATTTGCATAAAGTGGAGATTGATCAGCCTGATTTGGCGGATGCTGTGATTAAATATGCCAGCGTTAATCCCGATGAAAGTTGGGAGAATTTGCAGGTACATCCGTTTTATTTGGGTTTGTGCGCGGATGTGGTGCTGGCTGAAAGGCGCAGGGGTATTGAGTTGCTGTCGTCGGATTTTGCGCGGATTCCGAAGTTGGAACATAAGACGGCGGAGTTAACGGATCGTTTGTTGATGTATGTGGATCGCGAAGTGCGATCGGCTGTCCATTCTTTGAGTGCTTGCCGCGCTTTTGATGAGGATTTGTACATGAGATTGGGAGCAGGTTGTCACTTCCGGGCTAGCAGTGCAAATTTTGAGATTTTGACGAGTTTTTCGTTTGTGTGGAATGAGCCGCAGCGGGGTGAAAGGTGGTATCGAATTCATGAGTTATTGCGCCGCTTGGATTCGGAAAGGGATAATGAGAAAACTCGCAGGGCTCATGGACTTTTAGAGGGGCATTACCGGGAATTGGGGAATCGGGCTGAGGCGATTTATCATGCTAATCGTTTGGATTGGGAACGGGGTGTGCAGGAATGGGTAGAGGTGTTTAATCAAGCTTTGTGGCTGAGTCATTGTTATAGGGAATGCGAGTCGCTGTTGGAAGTTAGGGGTGTGTTGTGGATTAAAAGTGATTTTGAGCTTGGTAGAATTTCACAATTGGAGGGAGATTATTATGCTGAGTTGGCTCGATACACAGAGGCAAGACAGGAATATTTAGAGGCAGTTTCAGCTTACAATCGCCAAATTATCTTAACTCCCGACGATGAGGGTACGCTCAACAACAAAGGGAGTGCGCTGCGAAGTCTTGGTGATTTGCAGGCACAGCTAACAGAGTTTGAGGCTGCAAAACAGTCTTACTCTGAGGCGATCGCTGCCTTTAATTCTGCTTTACTTATTGCACCTGATTATATTACTACTCTCGGCAACAAAGGGATTGGGCTACAAAGGCTAGGTGAGTTACAGGCACTGCTAACTGAAGTTGATCTGGCAAAACTATCTTACTTAGAGGCAATCGCTGCCTACAATTCTGCTTTAGTTATTGCACCGAAGAATTCTCGATGGCTCAACAACAAAGGGAATGCGCTGCAAAGTCTTGGTGAGTTACAGGCACTGCTAAAAAAATTTGATCTGGCAAAACTATCTTACTTAGAGGCAATCGCTGCCTACAATTCTGCTTTAGTTATTGCACCGGATGATCTCGGGGTTCTCAACAAAGGGATTGCGCTGCAAAGGCTGGGTGAGTTACAGGCACTACTAAGTGAATTTCCGGAGGCAAAACTATCTTACTCTGAGGCGATCGCTGCCTACAATTCTGCTTTACTTATTGCACCCGATGATTCTAGATGGCTCAGCAACAAAGGGAGTGTATTGGTAAAACTAGGTCAGTTACAAGCAGAGCTAAGTGAATTTGAGGCTGCCAAACAATCTTACTTAGAGGCGATCGCTGCCTTTAATTATGCTTTACAAATTGCACCGGATTATAATTATGCTCTCAATAACAAAGGGAATGCACTTCAAAGTCTGGGTTATTTACAAGCAGAGCTAAATGAATTTGAGGCTGCCAAACAATCTTACTTAGAGGCGATCGCTGCCTTTAATTATGCTTTACAAATTGCACCGGATTATAATTATGCTTTCAACAGCAAAGGGCTTGCACTGAAAAGTATGGGTGATTTGCAAGCAAAATTATCTTATCGACAGGAAGCACTCAAAAATTGGCAAGAAGCACTGGAAATGTTTAATCGATCTTTAGCCATTGCTCCTAATGACTGTTGGGTTCGTAATAGACGCGATGCGCTGCAAGAATCTCTCGATTATTTGGGTGAGGATACTGTCAGCAGTTAGCTTGATGGGAAGGAGTGAATCAGACAAAGAAACCGGGTTTTTTCCCAAATCTACGAATCAAAACGAAATATTCTCGAAAAAACCCGGTTTCTGGCCACCCGCGCGTCAGTCCTGGGCGCACTCCGACAAAGAAACCGGGTTTTTTCCCAAATCTGCGAATCACAACCAAGTAAACGGCGGTTGAAACCGCGTCTACACAAACGATGTCCGCCTCCGCGGACTAAAGAAAATAACGTAATTTCAACGGCATTTCAACGATCGTGTTTTCTTCAACCCGCGGAGGCGGGTTTTGTCTGTGTAGACGCGAATTCCATTCGCCGGGTCTTATCGGGTTTTCCCCCAAATCTGCGAATCACAACCAAGTAAACGGCGGTTGAAACCGCGTCTACACAAACGATGTCCGCCTCCGCGGACTAAAGAAAATAA
>JAJAYT010000662.1 GCA_026786085.1 Microcoleus sp. CAN_BIN18
GGTATTTCCTGGGCGGTGAGTGCATTTTTAGGGCAAACTTACAAACTGGCAGTAACTCAACCTTGGTTTGGCGCTCAAAACGTGGATGTGACTGCGCCTGCATGGCTGCGCGGTGGCATCCCGCTGGGCACTTTTCAGTTGCCCTATGCCAGACTTTTTATTATTGCGCTGACAGGGCTTTGTTTGGCGGGAATTTACCTATTTTTGCAAAAGTCTGTGTGGGGATTGCGGATTCGTGCTGTGACGCAAAATCGCAGCATGAGCGCTTGTTTGGGAATACCTACCGAACAAGTAGATGCCCTAACTTTTGCTTTGGGTTCGGGGTTGGCTGGTGTTGCTGGGTGCGCGATTAGTTTGATTGGTTCAGTAGGGTCAAATACCGGACAAAATTATATAGTCGATACCTTTATGGTTGTGGTTGTTGGCGGTGTGGGCAAGATTATGGGCAGTGTAGTTGCTGCAATGGCGATCGGCACTGCAAATTACTTGATAGGTTCGGGAACATTAGCATTAATGTTTGCTCCTGTCAAGCCTTTAGCTGATTTTTTCACATTTTTCGCCACAACCAGCATGGCAAAAGTCATGGTATTCGCCTTAATTATGGCTTTCCTGCAAGTGAAACCCGGAGGAATTTTCCCGCAGAAAGGACGCACGGTTGAGAATTAATAACTACAGGTTTGAGCGAAAAACAATGGAGAATACACAAAAAAAGGCACTGCTAAAAGAAGCGGCAATTGTAGGGGCGATCGGCCTAATCCTCATATTGATCATACCAGGAATACTTCCTGACGCTCGCCTCAACCAATTAGGCCGATTTTTAGCACTAGCAATTGCAGCCCTCGGCATAGACTTAATCTGGGGATACACAGGTTTGCTCAGCCTGGGACATGGCGTATTTTTTGCCCTTGGTGGCTACGCATTCGCCATGCACCTAAAACTACAAATTCCCCCAACCGCCAGCAGTCAATTACCCGAATTCATGAGCCTCTACGGTGTCACCGAACTGCCCTGGTTTTGGCAACCATTCTATTCATTTCCCTTCTCAGTCGTCGCAATATTCCTCATCCCCGCCATCTTGGGCGGACTTTTAGGTTACTTAGTATTCCGCAATCGAATTCGAGGCGTTTACTTTTCAATTCTCACCCAAGCAGCAACAATTGTATTTTTCAACTTCTTTAACGGCCAGCAAAAACTGATTAACGGCACCAACGGACTCACCGACTTTAAAACCCTGTTCGGAGCCACAGTCAACGGTAGAGACACTCAATATATTTTCTACATTCTCACCATACTATTTCTAGTAGCAACCTACGCCCTCTGCCGCTGGCTAACAAGCGGGCGTTTCGGGCGCTTGCTACTAGCAATTCGCGACGACGAAGTGCGCCTGCGTTTCTCCGGCTACAATCCCACAGGATACAAAGTTTTAGTATTTGCAATATCCGCAGGTTTAGCGGGGATTGCAGGCGCATTATTCACCGTACAAACCGGAATTATTTCGCCGAAAGCGATGGATATTGCATTTTCGATCGAAATGGTAATTTGGGTAGCAGTAGGAGGCCGCGCCACATTATCTGGAGCAATATTAGGAGCGCTGCTAGTCAACTTTGGCAAGAGTTTCTTGAGCGAACAATTTCCAGAAGTGTGGCTATTTTTCCAAGGTGCGCTATTCTTAATAGTAGTCACAGTCTTGCCCGACGGCTTAGTCGGATGGCTGCAAAATCAAGATTTTGAACACATCCGCCACCTGTTCAGAAAACCCAAGTACGCATCTACTTACCCCAGCCTGGAACAAGACCCCGAAGTACAGCACGAAAAAGAAGAACTTGAACATTGAATGCTCAACAATGATATGCGGTATTATTGCTGATTCCCCAGCAATAATTTTGTAGTAAAATCTCAGTTATTTAACATGATAGGAAACATATGGCAGATATTATTGACTACAAAATCTACGGCGACGACTTGCAACTCATCGAGATTGAACTTGACCCCAGAGAAGGCGTGAGGGCTGAAGTGGGAGCCATGACATACATGGAAGGCGACATCCAGATGCAAACAGCCACAGGTGGTGGCATATTTCAAGGTTTCAAACGGATGCTGACAGGGGAAAGTTTTTTTATTAGCACCTTTGTCAACAGCGGAAATCGCAAGGCCCGCGTCGCTTTTGCCGCCCCCTATCCGGGTAAAGTAATTCCCCTCGATTTAGGAAAACTTGGCGGTAAATTTCTGTGTCAAAAAGACTCATTTCTCTGTGCGGCCAAGGGGATTGACATTGATGTAGCTTTCACCAAGAGGTTGGGTGCCGGTTTCTTTGGCGGAGAAGGCTTTATTCTGCAAAAATTGCAGGGTGACGGGCTAGCTTTTGTTCATGCGGGAGGAACAATAGTTGAGAAGAATTTGGGAGTTGGTGAAGTGTTGCGAGCGGACACTGGTTGTTTGGTCGCTTTTGCGCCGACTGTAGATTACGATATTCAGTTTGTGGGCGGGTTTAGAAATGCTCTATTTGGTGGCGAAGGCTTGTTTTTAGTCAAGCTAACCGGGCCTGGTAAAGTGTATTTGCAAAGTCTGCCACTCTCGAAATTAGCTGAGCGAATTATGGCGGCTACAAATCCAGCTCCTGTAATTAGCAACTCTAGCAGTTTTCAGTTAGAGTAAACTGGCTGTAGTCAGTTGGAGTTGGAGTCGGCGGTTGAAACCGCGACTACACAAACGAAGTCCGCCTCCGCGGACTCAAGAATAAAGTAATGTCGGTGTAGGGTGCGTCAGCCATCAGATTTTTCGGCTTTTACAGAGACTGTTGGCTGACGCACCTGATAGGGAAAAGCAGGATGGTATCGGTTGTTGTATATTGCTGAATTAAAGCGATCTAAGGTGCGTCAGCCAGCAGATTTTTCGGCTTGTCCGCAGATTGTCTGCTGACGCACCCTACAAGGAAAATTCAGGAAAATCAGTTGTTGTATATTGCTGAATTAGAGTTATGAGTGGAAAAGTATTAGAAATAGAAAACTTGACTGTTAGTTTTGATGGTTTTAAAGCCATCAACGGTTTAAATTTCAGCATGGATGCGGGGGAACTGCGAGTTATCATTGGCCCCAACGGTGCGGGGAAAACCACTTTTCTCGATTCGATTACCGGGAAGGTGCAGCCGACGGAAGGGCGTGTGTTATTTAAGGGGAAAAATTTGCGGAAGTTGTCGGAATATCAGATTGCTCGCCTGGGTATTGGCCGCAAGTTTCAAACGCCGCGAGTTTATTTGAATTTAACGCCGCGCGAAAATTTAGAGTTGTCTTGCAACCGCGATAAAAATGTATTTCCAACTCTATTTAAGCCTGCTCCTGTAGCTGAAAAGCGCACGGTTGCCGGTTTGTTAGAAACAATTGGTTTAGTTGCTAAAGCTGATGTTTCTGCTGGTTTGCTTTCTCACGGGGAGAAGCAATGGTTGGAAATTGGGATGTTGGTGGCTCAATCTCCTGATTTGTTGTTGGTGGATGAACCTGTGGCGGGTTTGACTGATGAGGAAACGGCGCTGACTGGAGATTTGCTGATTTCGCTGGCAGAAAGTCACTCGGTGTTAGTGATAGAACACGATATGGAGTTTGTGCGGCAAATTGCTAAAAAGGTGACTGTACTGCATCAGGGTGCTGTTTTGTGTGAGGGGACGATGGATGAGGTGCAGAATGACGATCGCGTAATTGAGGTATATTTGGGAAAACCGGAGGAGTAAGAAGTCATTAGTCATTAAGCTGTTCTACATTTAAATTGTGTGTCAAAAATCAATAAAACTCTTGTGGGATGGGCTTCTAGCCCGTCCCGAATATGCAATTTAAATGCGCGACAGCTTAGTCATTAGTCATTGGTCATTAGTCATTGGTCATTGGTCATTGGTCATTGGTCATTACCCATTATTAAATATATGCTGCAAGTTTCTGATTTGAATGTTTATTACGGCGAAAGTCACATTTTACGCGGTGTCGATTTAAGCGTTAATGCGGGGCAAATGGTTTGTTTGATCGGCCGCAATGGTGTTGGCAAAACTACGATGCTAAAAACTCTGATGGGGTTGCTGCAACCGCGCAGCGGCACAATTAATTTTGGCGGACAATCTATTGCTTCTAAGTTGACTCACCAGCGGGCTAAAATGGGCATTGGTTATGTGCCTCAAGGGCGCGAAATTATTCCCCGGTTGACTGTCAAAGAAAATCTATTGTTAGGTTTGGAAGCGAAACCAACCAAGACAAAAAATCCTACAATTTCCGATGAAATATTTGAGTTATTTCCGGTTTTGAAGACTATGCTCGATCGCATGGGGGGCGATTTGAGCGGTGGACAGCAGCAACAGTTGGCTATTGCTAGGGCTTTGATGGGTGAGCCGCAGTTGCTGATTTTGGATGAACCGACGGAGGGGATTCAACCGTCTATTATTTTGGATATAGAGGCTGCTGTGCGCCGCGTGGTTGCGACTAGGGGAATTTCGGTTTTGTTGGTGGAACAGCATTTGCATTTTGTGCGGCAAGCTGACTGGTATTATGCTATGCAAAAAGGGGGAATTGTGGCTTCTGGAAGCACTGGCGAATTAAGCGATGAGGTAGTTCAGAGGTTTCTGGCTGTTTGATGCAATGAGACTCGGCGGTTGAAACCGCGACTACACAAACGAAGTCCGCCTGCGCGGACTCAAGAATGAAGGGATATTCAAGCCGGATTTGATGTTATTGATTTTTTCTGCCGTCGGGCATTGTGGTGCCGGCCATGCTTGCTCGATCGATACTAGCGCCATCTATATTAGCATTGCGGAGGTTCGCATTTGACAGATTTGCATCTCTGAGGTCGGCAAATCGCAAATCTGCACCGTCTAAATTGGTTCCTGTCAAGTTGGCTTTTCGGAGGTTGGTGTTGCTGATTCTTGCTCCGATTAACTGGGCTCCGCTTAAGTCTGTGCGAGCCATATTGGTGTTGACAAAATCTGAGATCTCGAAGGTACTGCCGCTGAGGTTGGCGTCTGAGAAGTCTGCTCCTGTGACGATCGCATTTTTTAAGCTAATGTTAACTAATTTTACGCCTCGGAGGTCGCAGCGGGCGCAGCTTTGGGTTATCAACAGGGTTTCGACGTTGGCGTTGATTAGGTCAATTTCCTGCTGTGATATCTTTTCGGCAAATTCTGCGGAGACGTAGCCGAGGTTTTTGGGATCGTCTGCTTTTGGTTGGGGTGTTTGGATTGGCGCTGTTTGAATTGGGATTTGGAGTGTTGGTGGTTGGAGTGTTGGTGGTTGAGGTGTTTCTGGTTGGGGTGTTGGTGTTTGGGCGATCGCCCTTAGTCGCAGTCCCACCTTCGGATATTCTAGAGTAGCGGTAAGAATTAGGAGGGCGATCGACAGTATTGTGAGTTTTTTCATAAATAAATAACAAAAGTGAAAAAATACCATTGATATTGTATGATACTCCCAAAAGCGATCGCCCTACATTGAGATAAATAAATCTCAACTTAGATAAAATACTTCGCAACCGTCAGGTGCCAGAATTATTTTTTATATGGCTGTTCAGCAGTCAGTATTTAGCAGTCAGTATTTAGCAATAAGCTATGAGAATTCTGTTAGTAGAAGATGACGATCGCATTTCCCAAGCATTAGCAGAAGCACTCACAGACCAACATTATGCCGTAGATATAGCCGCCGACGGTCAAGAAGGTTGGAACTTTGCAGAAACCTGTACCTATGACTTAATTCTGCTAGACGTGATGCTCCCAAAAATAGATGGAATTAGCCTTTGTCAGCGCTTGCGCCGACAAGGATTAAAAACCCCAGTGCTAATGCTCACAGCTAGAGACACCAGCCATGATAAAGTCATGGGCTTAGATGCCGGAGCAGATGATTATGTCGTCAAACCATTCGATTTGCCAGAATTATCAGCAAGAATTCGAGCCTTACTGCGGCGGGGAAGTACAACTTTATCACCAATATTAGAGTGGGAAAATCTGCAATTAAACCCTAACACCTGCGATGTAACCTATCGTGAAAACTTGCTGTATCTCACTCCCAAAGAGTACAGCGTACTAGAATTATTTCTGCGAACAGGCGGGCGCGTTTTAACAAAAAGTGCTATCCTAGATCATGTATGGGCTTTTGAAGACTCACCGGGAGAAGAAACCGTCAAAGTTCACCTCCGGGGTTTGCGACAAAAACTGAAAGCAGCAGGCGCACCCGCTAATTTTATCGAGACTATTTATGGCATGGGTTATCGGCTCAACCAAAACCTCTAATCCCCAATTCCAAGCTTTGGGATGGCGTTTATTGCTATCTTACTTAACAGTTATGATAGCTATTTTAGGGACTTCTGCTGTTGCTATTTATGAATTGTTGACCAGCACTCTATATCAAGAATTAGACCAGCGATTAGAGATTTTAGCCCGGTCTGCTTCTCACGGTTTAGTTGTGACAGAAAAGCAGTCTCTTCCACAATCTCCAGAAAAAAAAGGCGGACGCACCAACAGAGAAGATAGAGACGACAATGATGATTTGTATATTGAACTCGATCGCCAAAAAGTCACCCGTCAGTTAGACAAAGACGGAGATTTAGACATTCCCTGGCAAAATCTGCGGGAACCAGATCAATCTGTAGAATGGTTTAATGAAGCAGGTCAAATGTTAGGAAATGCTGGCAAGGCTTTACCTCCTGTACCTCTGAAATTGGGTTTTCAAACCATACAAAACGGGCAGATTCGGTCTACCACAATTCCCGTTGACATTTATGATGGTGAAAAGCAAGAATTAAAAGGTTACATTCGCACCAGCGAATCTACTAAAGAAGTCGAAGAAGTCCTCAGTAGCCTCCGCTGGAAATTGGGTTATGGGAGTATTATTTTTCTCAGCTTGACTGCGGTTGGTGGTTTGTGGCTGACGAAGCAATCTCTCAAGCCAATTGAGGAGAGTTTTCAGCAGTTAAAACAATTCACCGCCGACGCTTCCCACGAGTTGAGAAGTCCGCTGACGGCGATTAAAACTTCAGTGGAAGTGATGCAGAGTCATCCTGAGAGAATTCATGCAGCGGATGTTAAGAAAATGGCGGCGATCGCCTCTGCGACTAAACAGATGAGTCAGTTAGTTGAAGACTTACTTTTATTAACTAGAATAGATGCTGCTGCTACAACCATCACCCGCGAGTGGATAGCGGTTCCGTTAGATGAAGTGTTAGAAGATTTACTCGATTTTTGGGAACTTCAAGCTCAAGAAAAACAAATTACTCTCAAATCAAATTTAGGCATCGGGTTGTCTGTAATGGGAGA
>JAJAYT010000663.1 GCA_026786085.1 Microcoleus sp. CAN_BIN18
GTCATAGTCTCTGCGATTGCTTCGTTCCTCGCAATGACATTATCGTTATGGTTCAGTTAAAAAGCTAATTTATCCGCGCACATCAGCTAATTGATAACTGTCATAGTCTCTGCGATTGCTTCGCTAAGAGATCGCAATGACATTATCGTTAATCGTTAACGCAAGCGTAGTGACGTATAAGTGGTTTCTGGCAGAGTTCGCCCGTGCTGTTCGTGATGATTTGTGAAAAAATGCTTGACAAAATGCCGTAGCTTGCGGGGCGGGACGCCATCGCACTTCCTAGCAAATTAGATCATTATCCGTAATTGCAAACCTTACTATAGCAGAGGGCAGTAACCTCAAACCCCTGCGATTGCTTCACTGCACTTCACTTCGTTTCGTTCCGTTTCGCAATGACAGATCACAAGTAATTTGCCGGACATGAGATTAATGAAAATTATTAGCAATAACCAATGTAGTTGTAAACTTGCACAAAATCACCAACAGCGGTAAAATACTTATTGCTTTGTTTGCAAATCTACCGTAAATTCCCATTGGGAATTCAAACCAATAATCGAGATATGTCTAAAACTTACACAGTTGAATTTCTCCACAAAGGCAGCACCCATACCCTAGAAGTGCCGGAAGATCAACCAATTTTGCAAACTGCGATCGCTGCTGGGATTGATTTGCCGAACTCTTGCAATTCGGGGGTTTGTACTACTTGCGCTGCTAAAGTTATTGAGGGTCAAGTTAAGCAGGTTGATTGCATGGGCGTTAGTCCCGAACTTCAGGCAGAAGGTTATGTATTGCTGTGCGTTTCTTTTCCCCGATCGAACTTGAAGATAGAAACCGAAAAAGAAGACATCGTTTACGATCGCCAGTTCGGCAAATCCTAGAAATAGACTAAAATTGACGGAAAGACCGATCGCGGTAAAACCATTATGGATCGCCAGATGACTACCCATTTCATTTCCGCAGAAGTTGACCTCCGCGACACCGCCGAAGAATTGCACTCAGCCATTGAAACTGAACTGCAAAAGCACGGCGAACCCCTGCGCTGGGCTGTCACAGATGTGGATGTCGATCGCCAAAAAGCCCTGGTAGAAGGCTACGTGCTCGTGGAAGCATCCCCCGTAGCAGCGTGAAGCCCCGCCCTTTGACAGTGGTTTTGATAGTCCCCACAGGCGTTGGAGCCTCGATTGGGGGCTTTGCCGGCGATGCGCTGCCCGTTGCTAGGGCGATCGCCCAAATTTCAGACACGCTGATCACTCACCCCAACGTCCTCAACGGTGCTCAACTTTATTGGCCAATACCTAACGCCCTCTACGTCGAAGGTTACGCCCTTGACAAATTTGCCGCCGGATGCTGGGGCCTGCAACCAGTACATCAAAATCGCATCGGCTTAATCATGGATTGTGCGATCGAACCAGACTTACAATTGCGCCACTTGCAAGCCGTTGATGCTGCTAGAGCGACATTAGGTTTGAACATAACTGATTGTATTTTGACCGATCGCCCTTTGCAAGTAGAATTACGTACTTCAGAATCCGGGGCATCTTGGGGGACGATCGGCAATCCCGACAGTTTACTACGCGCCGCCGACAAATTGATCGCACAAGCAAAAGTCCAGGCGATCGCAGTTGTGGCCAGATTTCCCGAAGATGAAGGCAGCCTCGCCCTCGAAAACTACCGCCACGGCAAAGGAGTTGATCCTCTCGCTGGCGCGGAAGCCGTGATCAGTCACCTGATCGTCAGGACGTTTAAAATCCCCTGCGCCCACGCTCCCGCCCTGTCTGCGCTTCCCCTCGATCCGCACCTTTCCCCGCGATCGGCTGCGGAGGAAATCGGTTATACTTTCTTACCTTGCGTGCTCGCGGGCCTCAGCAAAGCTCCCCAGTTTACAACCCAGAAAGCCCAGGAACACAGCCAATTATCAATTACAGTTGATCGAGTCGATGCGGTGGTGATACCCGCCACAGCGTGCGGTGGCAGTGCTATTCTGAGTTTAAGCGGGCGATCGACAGTACAAATTATCGCAGTGGGCGACAACAAAACCCAGATGCAGGCTACTCCAGAAAAACTCGGAATCAAAGCTTTGCAGGTAAACTCATATTTAGAGGCGATCGGAGTTTTGGTCGCTTTGCGATCGGGCATTAGTCCAGCTTCCTTGAGTGCAGACATCTCCTCCCTGCGGTGTTTGTCTGACTCAACTAAACAAATCTAAAATCTAAAACCTAAAATCTAAAATTTATTAAGTGGCAGAAAAACTTCCCGAAAATCCCGAAATTGAACCGTTGACGCGCACCCAAGTTTTAGTAGCAATGGGCGTGACAGCTATTATGTTGCTGGCGGTAGCTAAATTGTGGTTGATATTTGGATCGGTATCGCTTTTGCCAGTCAAATTGATCGTAATGGATTTGCTCACAGGATGTGCGATCGGATTGGCAATTACAGGCGGCAGTGCGATCGTTTATCGCCTTTGGCCAGGTTATCGCCGGAGTGCTGACATTTACTTAGAAGTAGTCCTCAAACCTTTGTTTTGGCCTGATTTAATTTGGCTGGGACTGCTACCGGGACTTAGCGAAGAATTGCTATTTCGAGGCGTGATGCTGTCTGCTTTGGGATTAAATCTGACCGGTTTAGTTTTATCGAGTTTTTCCTTCGGCATTCTGCATCTGGGAGGCATGGATCAGTGGCCTTATGCTGTTTGGGCGACGGCTGTGGGATTGCTATTGGGTTACAGTGTTTTAGCTACTGGGAATTTGTTAGTGCCAATTACGGCTCATGTCTGCACGAATTTGATTTCTAGCTGTGTTTGGAAGTGGGAACACAGTATGGTGAAGCGGTAGGGCGATCGCACTACAATATCGAGGCCGGGGCGGGTTTAATGAATCTCTCGCTGGATGGGAGACAAGGGTGAACCCGCCCCTACGAGAATTATGTCTATTTAACCTGATATCCAGTCAATCAACGTAAATTTTGTAGGGCGGGTTCACCCGTATCTCTGCTTAATAACCAAGGTATTTGTAAACCCGCCCCCATCCAGTGACTGGATTTTATTCGCATCAATTTACCGGACATCATAATTAAAAACTTTGTTAAGGCAGTTGATAACTGCTCGATCGCACAATTAATTCACCTTGGCTGGGGTTGCGGCTGAAAATAAAAGCTCCTTCTTTAGTTGCGCCACTTGACAAAAAATCAATTTGCTGGTCTCCCGATTCTAAGACTTCGCCGTTGACGCGCAGTTCGGCTATAACTTGCACTGATTCGGCCGTTTCGCCGCCCGTGTTAGTAACCGTAAACGGCACGTAAAATTGCCCTTGGGTTTCGCGAATTGGGGCGTTGCGAGTGACAGAAATCACTGGAGGTTCCTGTTTTTTAGTCGCCCAGTTATAGAGTACGAGTCCGGTGAGGGTAGACAGGATCGAACAGGCGATCGCAAATGTCACCCATTCAGCCAAAGTTCTTTTTTGCGGCTGTTCCTTCTTACTTTCCGTATTACTTTCACTCATACCGCCAACCTACCCGCTGCGCCGCCAACTGTCGCCGGCAATCCCAATACTAACGTATAGCCCAACCAAATCGACCACGGATCGTCAAAACTGAGTTTGTGGAAGAAAAACAGCATAAATGCAGAAGCAGCCAGCGATACTAAATACGCCATCACAGTCTCGCTGAGGGGACGCTGAAAAATTCCTTGATGCTGCTGGCGTTTTGCTTGATAAGTAAAGCCGGCTGCGAATACAATACCGTAGGAAATTAGCAGCGAAGCGGCGATAATTGCTAATTGCCAAGGCGGCGAAATAGCGGCGGCTAGCATGGGAATTTCGTCAGTTGGGGCGATGTTGAAAGCAATGATCATCGCGCCGATTAAAGTAGCGCCGATATCTGCTACAGTGGGATTAATCATCGGTTCGCTGTCGCTGTCTGAGCTTTCATAGCGATCGCCGCTCAAGAAACCGCTTGCCAGGGCCACTCCCAAGGAAAACGGCAAACCTTCAAAGACGATTTTACCCAAAGTTTCTTGCAGCGGAGTCTCCAGCGTAATTTCCCTGAGCAAAAACAGGACAAAAGCCGCGCAGACAATGCCAATCGCGATCGCTTCTACGGTATCGATTGCAGCATCTCGCCAGCGGATGTCCTTAGTTTTGCGAAAACCTTCGGTGCGAGTCAGCAATAAAACGACGAGAAAAGTAGTTACAATGGCGATCGACATTTGCGCTGGTTTAGCAGAGGAACCGATCCACCAAACCTCCATCGTATAAAGCAACGGAATCCCGAACAAAAATCCGCCCGATGCACCTCGAATGATGTCGTGTAGTTCATTTGACCACTGATTTTTGCGTCTTTTTGACTTGTTCATGTTTTAGTGAAAACGCGCCTCAAAAAATTGGAAAATCAACTATTTTTTAAACATTTTATATAATACAATATTTACTGTATTCTTTCTCTAACCCGCGACGGAGATTTTATATTATATCATGTCCGATTACCCGCAATAAAAACGGTTTGTAGTGAGGACTTTAGTCCTCGGAATGGATGCGGACTAAAGTCCTCACTACAAACCAATATACATGATATGATTGATAAGTTGGCATATTTTAAATATTATCATAGATAGCATCTTCCTCGCTGTAGCCAGCCAATAATTGCTCAGCAGCAAGACGATGCCAAGCAGCGTTTTCCTCTGCTGTGTCAGTTGTTTCTTGCACCAGAACAATAACTCTGACTTCTTGGTTAGCTGCCAAGTATTTTAAGAGGGTATCGGGAAATTCGATTTTCCCTTCATCTGTGACTTGTGCTGGAAACTCGTAAGCTTTCATGATTGTTAGTATCTAGTTTTTTACAACATTATTACGCTGTTTTTGATTGAGTTTCTATTTGCTTAACTTGATTCTGTAACCTTTCAACTTCAGCAATTAACTGCAACACTGTAATTGCAATATCTGGTCTAACTTCGGGTTTGGCAGTATTGTCAATCTGTGACTGCGCCCAATCTTGCAGTTGCTTTAACTTTCTTAGTTTGCTAAAGACAGGATTTCCGTCATGTTCAGCAATACTAGCAACTTCCTGACTAAATGCAGCTAACCTAGCAAATAGCTCATCCTTCCACAAGCCTGTCAAAATGCGCTGATTCACTGTGTAATGTGCCTGGTTAGGAGGAGTGAATATCACATTAAGATTAGATAAAAAGTTATTATCTAAACCTTGTGATGCCTCAATGTTTTCGCAAACAATCTTGAATATTTGTGTAAATTCTTGCTGTTCTTCAACTGTAAGCGGACGATCGAACAACACAGTATGAGTATGTGCAGTCATACCGTTATCTGTAGTTTGGCAATTTGTAGAACGAATTGTTAAATCGTTCAAATTGTATTTTTTTTTCATTATTCTGCTTCCAAGCTTTTAAAGATTTGATATTACTCTTCATGATCGAGTAACGACATTTCTACTGCTTGTTTTCAATGCGATTAAAGTGCAAGCTGAATTTCGGCTGATTCTCCCAAAGCTTCGTTGACTACAATCAGTTTTCCTTGACTATCTGCACCTAATTGTTGATTCGCATTGAGTAATTCAATTCCATAAATAGTACCGTCGGGGGCAATGTCCACATTCATTTGATCGCTAACCTGGATAGTTTCTACCTGTGCGGTTTTTTGTTGCAGGTATATATAAGCTACATTGTATCTCGGATCGTAAGTCAGTTTCACGGGAACTTCCTGCTCATTTGCCAAATATCTCGATGTAGCAGCGAATAGCTGACTTGACATCAGCTAATGCTTCCTCATAGGTGTCACCTTCACCAACTACAGCCCCTTTGATGCCAAGGGGATAGGCTACATAACCGTCGGAATGTTTTTCAACGATGATTCTAAAATGTTTCATCTTGGCCTCTTTATTTTTATACTAACTTAATTCACCACAGACGTGCGATCGCATAAGCATCAAAAGTCATTCCATGTACTCCTTAAACTCTTCTAGCGGTTCATCAAAATCATCCGACATCCAAACCATTCCTTTAGCACTTCCTGCTTGCCGATTGGGTTTAGCTTGTTTGGGAATCCCTACCAATTTTACAACAGGCTGGTTATCTTGAGTAATCTCAATTTCTTCACCTCTCATCGCCGCTTCAATTAATTCAAGCAGTTTTTCTTTTGCCTCAACAACATCTACTTGATACATAACTTGTCCCTCCTTACTATCAATTTACAACATCACTATTCTAACTCAATACGATAAATCCTCTTCCTCCAAATCAACAGCCTGCACTTCCATATCATCAGACTCCAACTGAGTCGGAGTAGCCGGAATCGCTGCAATAATTGCATCAATCACTTTAGCCACCGGAATAATTTCTATCCCTAACTCTGGTACGGATTGATTCTTAGGAATAATCGCCCTTTTGAAACCCAATTTCGCCGCCTCCCTCAGTCGCAACTCTAATTGCGAAACCGGCCGCACCTGTCCGCCCAAACCAACTTCTCCGAGCAAAACTGTGCGCGCATCAATTACCCGATCGCGAAAACTGGCCACAATTGCGATCGCCACTGCCAAATCCGCCGCCGGTTCCTCCACCTTCAACCCACCCACCGAAGCCACAATCACATCCAATTTAGATAAAGGAATCCCCACCCTTTTCTCCAAAACAGCTAAAATTTGCTGCAATCTACCAGTATCCACACCAGTAGTAGAACGGCGCGGCGCACCAAAACTTGCAGGGCTGACTAACGCCTGAATCTCCACTAAAATCGGTCTAGTTCCCTCACAAGCAACCGTCGTCGAAGTACCAGGCGAAAATTCATCTTTATTCCCCAAAAACAACTCCGACGGATTATCTACTTCTCGCAAACCGTTTGCTACCATTTCAAAAACACCGATTTCATGAGTAGCGCCAAAACGGTTTTTCATCGATCGCAAAAGCCGATGAGAAGCAAAGCGATCGCCCTCAAAATAAAGTACAGTATCTACTAAATGTTCTAAAACCCGTGGGCCAGCCAAAGATCCATCCTTAGTAACATGACCAACCAGAAATAAGGTAATATTTTCCCTTTTCGCAACCTGCATCAAAGCAGACGTACATTCCCGCACCTGAGCCACCGAACCAGGAGCCGATGTTAACCTACCAAAATAAATAGTTTGGATGCTGTCAATCACCGCCACATTCGGTTTCAGCGCTTCCAACTCCCGCAAAATAACTTCTAAATCCGTCTCAGGAAGCAAATAGAAATTGTCCGCTGAATTGTCCTGGGAATCCGTTTTAGCTTCCTCATTGCTGTCAGATTTCTGTCCGTCGTTGCTTGACAAATCAACCGGATTAGCCACGCCCAAACGCTGAGATCGCAATTTCACCTGCTGGCCAGACTCCTCCGCACTGACATACAGTATCCGATCGCGGCGTGCGACCATATTCGCCACCTGCAACAGCAGCGTCGATTTCCCGATTCCCGGTTCCCCACCAATCAACACCAGCGAGCCCGGAACAATCCCGCCTCCCAAAACTCGATCGAACTCCCCGTAGCCAGAAGGCCAGCGAGACTGAGTTTGGTCGGAAATCTGCGATAATTTAAAAGATACCTTTGGTTGACCCTTCGACTTATCAGGAGGCGAACCGCCGACTGTCTTAGTTGTCACCCCAGTCAAACCAGCCCGCGGCGCACCAGCAGTATGTTGTTCTACCTGCTCGTCAAAAGAATCCCACTTGTGACAGCTAGGACACCTGCCAAAATATTGCGGTGAATCATACCCGCATTCCCGACAAATATATTGGATTCGAGGCTTAGCCATTGTTTACCGATATGATAAATAGTCAACCTTAACATTTGAAAAAGTCTGAGTAAAAGCAATTATCAAGCTTTCAGGCCGATCGCACTTCTGCCAATCAGTTTGTGTCTTCTATGATAGGGTGAAAAAAAATAACATTATCTGAAATGTAACTTAAGGAGTGCTCGGTAAATTGGAAAATCATAAAGAAAAAATTCTGGTAGTCGATGACGAAGCCAGTATCCGGCGAATTCTGGAGACTCGCCTTTCCATGATTGGCTACGATGTCGTCACCGCGGCTGACGGCGAAGAAGCTCTCGAAACATTTCGCAACACCGAACCCGACTTAGTAGTTTTGGATGTGATGATGCCAAAACTCGACGGTTACGGCGTTTGTCAGGAGTTGCGCAAAGAGTCAGACGTTCCCATCATCATGCTAACCGCTTTGGGAGATGTAGCCGATCGCATCACCGGTTTAGAATTAGGCGCAGACGATTACGTCGTCAAACCCTTCTCTCCCAAAGAACTAGAAGCCCGCATTCGTTCGGTACTGAGGAGGGTTGACAAAAACGGCACGTCCGGCATTCCCAGTTCTGGAGTCATCCAAGTCACCAACATTAGGATTGACACCAACAAGCGCCAAGTTTACAAAGGCGACGAACGAATTCGGCTCACAGGCATGGAATTCAGCTTGTTAGAACTGCTTGTCAGCCGTTCTGGAGAGCCTTTTTCGCGATCGGAAATTTTGCAGGAAGTTTGGGGATACACGCCAGAACGCCACGTAGACACCCGCGTCGTGGACGTTCACATCTCTCGACTTAGAGCAAAGTTGGAAGACGATCCCAGCAATCCTGAATTAATTCTCACCGCCCGCGGCACCGGCTATCTATTCCAGCGAATTGTGGAAATTGGAGAAGCCGGGTAAAGTCTGTTGACAGTTGACGGTTGACGGTTGACGGTTGAAAACAACCAACAACCAACAACCAACAGTGAACAGCCAACAGTTAACAGTCAACAGCCAAGTGACAAATGACAAAATCCGATCCCAATAAAGTTTTGCGGCAATTGCCCTTAGTTGCAGGAGGGCTAGCAGGTACGCTGCTGATGGTAAACCGCTTGCTAACAGAGCAGATTACCGACTCTCAAGCTCGATCGGACGTTTTGGGAGTAATTATCAGCGCCCTGCTGATTTTAACAGGTTTGTTGTGGCAGCAGGTGCAAGCGCGATCGCCCGATTCGGTACAGCTTATCGGCGAAGAAGGTTTCGAGTTTGCGCCGGATTTACCGGATGTTGTCAAGCTAGAATTAGCTTGGGCATCGCGTTTGCTGTTGACAAATACCGCTACAAGGTCGATCGTCATTGTGTATCGAGGAAAAGTTTTATTGCGGCGCGGCATTTTAGGAATCAATCCCCAAGTCAAACCAGGGCCAATATTGCAGCGAGTCTTCGACAAAAACAAACCAATTTATTTAGTAAAGCTCGATATTTATCCCGGCAAAATCGAATTTGACTATTTGCCAGAAAATACCCAAGGAGTCATCTGTCAGCCGATCGGCAGCCAAGGCGTGTTAATCTTAGGTGCTAACGCGCCGCGCAGCTACACCAAACAAGACGAAAACTGGGTAGAAGGCATTGCCGACAAACTAGAAAATACGATCGGTCAATTTTAGATTTGGGATTTTAGCTGGTAGCTTGGTGGTGGCAGCACCTTCGCCTAGATTAAGGGGTGGCAAGAAACCGGGTTTTTTAGCCAAAATACTCCCTTCAAACCCTAAATTTAGTCGTAGGGTGCGTCAGAATGCGTTATTGTTTCAATCATCGAGAAGCTATGTTCTGACGCACCTTATACCAATTTAAAAAATCCTTGCTACAACACTCTTAGTTGAGTTTGTTTACTCAAATATTGTAGCTGGTGCGTCGCTCGCTCGATTTTCCGTCTTTTTTTGATACTGTCGATGGCGACACACCCTACCAATATTGTTGCATTAATTTTTCACGCTTGGTATTACTAAGCTGTTCAGTCGTAGGGCGCGTCAGAGTGCCTGATTTTCTCAATCATCCAAAAGCTACAAACTGACGCACCCTAATGCCATACTCAGATTGTGCGGAAATCGTTAACACCAATTAGGCTGGCGGTGACTCCAGTTAACGAAGCAATTACTTCTGCACTTCCCTTGAATTTAATCAGCGCATTGTTATTGTTCTGACTAATTTCTAACTGGTTAAAACTCAAACCTCCCGACAATCCGATGAAATCCTGACCTTTAACAAAATCAGAGATAATATCGAATCCTTGATTAAATCCTAAGACAAAAGTGTCATTGCCAAAACCTCCGATGAGACTGTCATTCCCTAAATCTCCAAACAAAATATCATCGCCAACACAGCCGAGTAGGGTGTCATTATCTTCACCTCCATAAATTGTATCATTCCCTTCGCAGCCGTCGATTAAGTCCTGATTCTCGTTGCCGCTGAGGAAGTCATCTCCTGCACCGCCGCACAAAGTATCATCTCCAAGTTGTCCGTAGAGAGTATCATTGCCTTCACTGCCGAGAATTAAATCGTCTCCTTTTCCGCCGAATAAATTATCGTTTCCTTTACCGCCGTCTAGAAAATCATTGCCTTGATTGCCAAAGATTAAATCATCATCTTCTTTGCCGTTAATTAAATCATTGCCCTGATTTCCATAGATAACATCTTCACCAAAACCACCAAGAA
>JAJAYT010000664.1 GCA_026786085.1 Microcoleus sp. CAN_BIN18
CCATAAAATTGAATCCTGCTTGCTCTCTTGTATGCCTCTAGCAGCATACTGAGAGTTTTTTTGATTGTTTCGTGTTCCGGCGAGACAGTCATAATTTGCAGAATGCGATCGAGATAGAAAAATTTTACACCGCCGATATCTTTAAACGCTGATTCTATCGCTTCAAATTGCTCCCAGCTAACATCTGAAAATCTGATGCAGGCATCTTGTTCTGTTTCAGGGGATGTATTATATTTGACTGAGGTATATACATTCATAGGTCAACAATCGCTTAGTTAATAGCTTTATTCTACCTCATATCCAATTTGGCTTTAATACCCCTTAATTCTTGAGTCCGCGGAGGCGGACATGGTTTGTATAGTCGCGGTTTCAACCGCCGAGTCTTAATTCTTGAGTCCGCGGAGGCGGACATCGTTTGTATAGTCGCGGTTTCAACCGCCGAGTCTTATTTAACCCAGATTTAGGATGATTCACTTTTTACCAGGAATCAAACCGCGTCGCCCTTTGGCTATAGACTGCTGCACAAATCTCCGTAGGTGCTGCAAATGGTGATTTTCCGGCAACAAATCCAACTGTTCCAAAGCTTGATTGAGAGTGTAGCCAGAATGGTATAAAATCCGAAAAGTTTTCTTCAGAACTAGCAAATCTTCTGGGGTTAAACCGGCGCGTTCGAGGCCTATTTTGTTGAGAGCTCGCACTCGCGAAGGATTCCCCTCAACTAGCATATAGGGAGGCACATCTCGATCGATCCTGCTCAAGCCACCGATCATAGACAAGCGGCCGATGTGGACAAACTGGTGCACGCCCAAAACCCCGCTCAGTCTGGCTTGGGACTCAATTTTAACGTGTCCGGCTAGGGCTACGGCGTTGGCGATGATTACTCGATCGGCAATATCGCAATTATGACCAACATGAACATAGGCCATCAATAGATTATGATTGCCAATTGTGGTGCTTTCCCCGGCTCCAGTAGCGCGGTTGATTGTCACGTATTCCCGAATCAGATTGTTGTCGCCAATTGTCACCCTAGTCAGAGAACCTTCGTACTTCAAATCTTGAGGTTCCAAACCAATCGCCGCACCAGGGAAAATTTGATTTCGAGCGCCTATTTCTGTTAGCCCGTCGATAATTGCATGAGCGCCAATCTTAGTCTCCGGCCCGATTTTCACTCTTTCCCCAATTACAGCATAAGCGCCCACTTCTACAGTCGGGTGCAGTTCGGCGCGGGGATGAATCACAGCAGTTGGGTGAATCAAAGTAAGCATTTGTCAGTTCTTTGCTGGTAATTGGTAATTGATAATTGATAATTGGTAATTGATAATTGGCAATTGGTAATTGGCAATTGGTAATTGATAATTGGTAATTGATAAGTCGCAATTTTGCTTCGCCCAACCGTTCTTAGTTGTTAGCTATTACCCATTACCGATTCCCCATTTTCCATTCCTCATTAGCAAATTTAATCTACCATCGAAAACGTCAATTCTCCTTCACAAACTTTTTGTCCGTCCACTTCAGCAATCGCCTGCATTTTTCCGAAGCGGCGGCGTTTTACCCACAGCAATTCTAGAGTCATCAGCAACTGATCGCCCGGTACCACTTGACGGCGGAACTTGACTTTATCAATCCCGGTAAACATCCACAATCCTTGCTCGATGTCCGGTAACTGAGCGAGAACAATACCGCCAACTTGAGCCATCGCTTCGACAATCAAGACCCCAGGCATAATCGGTCTTCCGGGGAAATGCCCTTGAAAATGTGGTTCGTTGAAAGTCACATTTTTGCTTCCTACAGCCCGCACTCCCGGCACATAATCTACTATCTTGTCTACCAGGGCAAAAGGATAGCGGTGAGGCAATATTTTCTGGATTTCTTCGAGAGTAAAAGTAGATTTAACCGCTAGAGAATCTTTACCGTTTTCGGTGGGAACGGATTCAGAATTAGCAGTATTGAGGGTGTTAACTTCAGTCAGCGTGGACATTGCTTGAAGACTTTTGAGTGTGGTAAAAACGCAAGGGATCGCGTCTTGGGTTGTGAATTCTAACTGTAAACTATAACTGTAAATTGGCTAGAACTTTTTATGCCTAACTTGCGTGTAGCACGACTGAAGCTTGGGAGTTCAGGGCTTTGGCGAGTTGGACGTGCAGGTTGTGACTGGCTTTGTAAGCCAAGTAGTGAGCTTTTGGCAAAGTTCCCAGCAGGCTGAGGTCGCCTACTAAGTCTAGGATTTTATGGCGCACCGGTTCGTTGGCAAATCTCAAGGGCGGGTTGAGCCAGCCGGATCGATCGCAAACTAGAGCGTTCTCTAGGGTACCACCTTTGATCAAACCTGCTTGTCGCAATTGTTCAACTTGGCGGGCAAGTCCAAAAGTGCGGGCTGGGGCGATCGCCGTCGCAAAACTTTCTACCTCTGGCGACCAACTGTACCATTGATTGCCGATCGCCTGTTCCTCAAAATCAATTCCGTAGCTAAACCGAGTTTGGGCCGACGGCAGGGCCGCGACAAAAGCATCCCCGTGACGCACCCAAATCGGCTCAGTCAGGACGAATGACGGAGTTGAATCTTGCTGCGATGCTTGAGGAATTAGGCCGGTATGGGCGATCGCCTCCACCCAAACCAGGGCAGAACCATCCAGCAACGGCACTTCCGGCCCATCAACTTCAATTCGAGCATTATCCGCTCCCATCCCCGCCAAAGCGCCTAATAGATGCTCTACAGTGCGAATTTGAGCATCGATACCTACCAGTTCAGTTGAAAGTGCAGTGTGACCAACCGCCTCAATTTTTGCCGGAATTATCGGAGCACCAGGCAAGTCAATTCTGACAAAATAGCGGCCTTCCCCGACAGCGGCGGGCAAGACTCGGACGCGAGTTTGTTCGCCACTGTGCAAGCCGATTCCCGACAATTCAAATTCAGATTTTAAGGTACTTTGAGTCATTAGTCATTAGTCATTAGTCATTAGTCATTGGTCATTAGTCATTGGTCATTAGTCATTGGTCATTAGTCATTGGTCATTAGTCATTGGTCATTGGTCATTGGTCATTAGTGATTGGTCATTAGTCATTGGTCATTAGTGATTGGTCATTGGTTATTGGTCATTGGTTGAAAATCACCTATCACGCATTACCAATATGTGTCAACTTAACCCAAAACACCCGTAAGAGTTTCAGGCGATTTGTGACACAATTACCATTACCAATTACTCCTAACTAATGACGAATGACTGCTGACTAATGACTTTTCCTTAGACTAATGACTACTGACTACTGACTCTTCAATTAGAATCTTTCACCAATCCCAAAGTGAATTTGATTGTCGCCGCTGTCGTTGATACCGTAATCAATGCGGATCGGGCCTAAGGGAGATTGAATCCGCACGCCGAGGCCGTAACCGTAACCGCTACCGGGCTTTCTGCGAGTGCCGGCTGGGTCGCCGGGGACATCTTTGCCCGTACCCAAGTCAGTACCGGCATCTATAAATAGTGCTCCGCCGATAAACGAAATAATCGGGAAACGGTACTCTACACTAGCTTCTAGGAAGCTGCGGCCGGCTCCGACTTCACCTTCGTTGTATCCGCGCACCGAGTTGGCGCCGCCCAGGGCAAAAGCTTCGTAGGGAGGCAAATCTCCGAAGATGGTGCCACCTTTAAAACTAAATGCCAGGGTTTGAGGGCCGGGGGTAAAGTTAGTGTACTTGACTGGTAGGTAAAAGCTGTAACTGGCCCGCAGACGGTTGAGCAGGATGCTGCCGGAACCTACAGGAATTGATTGTTCCATCCCAAATCTGAGCAGGGAACCGCTAGTGGGGCGGAGGGGATCGTTCCGTCGATCGCGCACAGCACCTGCTTGCAAGGTTGTCAAGTCATCGGAACCGGAATTGCTAAAACTCAACTGGTTGCCGAGTTCATCTTCGGATTCTCGTCGGCTTTTGCGATCGGTAATTGAGACTCTCTGGTACTGCAAGCCCACAGAAGCAGTCCACTCAGAATTGGCAAAAGGATTCCGCGACAGGGGACGGGTAAAATTGATGCCAGCGCCGGTGCGATTGATGCGGGGTCGATCGCCATTTGGCAAGAAGACTTCCCGATCGCCGCCGTCAAAAATCACGCTGATCGATCGTCTTCTAAACGCATTAATCGTATAAGAAGTCCGATAAGGATCGCCCGCAATCCAGGGGTCTGTAAAACTCACGTCAAACAGATTTTGGCGTTCCCCAATTTGCACCTCAGCGCCCAACTTCTGATTTCTACCGCCCAAGTTTTGCTGCTGGTAACTCAGCGTACCGAACAAACCCGTCGCAGAACTCAAACCCGCACCCGCGGCCAGAGAACCAGTATTTTTCTCAATGACGTTGACAATTACCCTTGCCTTGCGAGGGTCAGTCGCTCCCGGTTCCAAGGCAAGCCGCACGTCTTCAAAAATCCCCAAACCAAACACCCGCCTCAAATCCCTTTCCGCCTTGGTGCGGTTAAAGATGTCTCCGGGCTTGAGTTCTACTTCGCGGGTGACGACAAAGCGGCGGGTGTTGCCTCGAATCGGCTGACCGGTGGCATCCGTTGGTTCTCCCTCCTTATTCAGGAAGCGAACATCAACAGATTCAATCTGACCTTCTGCCACTAGCAGGGTAACAGTGCCGTCATCTGCGACTTGTGGCGCATCAGTGATTTGGCCCAAAACATAGCCGTTTTCTTGATACCAGGCATTAATTTTCTTCACTCCCTCCTCAAAGCGACGGAGGTTGAGAATTTTGCCGTACTGATCGCCGAAGCTTTGGTCAATTACGGTTTGGGGAAGCACTTGCTGGCCAGTGATTGTCACTCCCCGCAGCACCGGATTTGGCTGCACGATAAAAGTCACCCGGACGCCCAACGCGGTGTCTTCCGGTACAGCGCGCACATTTTTGAAAAAGCCTGTGGCAAAAATCGCGTTGATGTCTTGTTGCAGTTGGCTGCGGTTGGTCGTGCGTCCCGGTTGGGTGCTGATGACTCGGTAAATCTCGCTCTCCAGGTCTCCCGTCGCGCCGGTGATGGTAACTTCTGCCACTAGCACTTGCGGTTCGGCTGGCCCGGCGGGTGCGGGGCTTTGTCTGGGCTGCGCTCCTGGGCCCTGCGGCAATGGGGGAACGCTGTTAGTCGGAGGGACTGCCGGGGTAGGTCTGACAGGCGCAGGTCTGACAGGCGCAGGTCTGATTGGCGCAGGTCTAGCTGGCGCAGGGGTAACTTCGGGGTTTTGAGCGATCGCCTCCAATTCATCCTGTTTGAGAGGCTCTACTGCAACCCAGGCAGGCATTATAGTGGCTACCGATGGGGATGGGGGGAGGGGGATCGGGCTGCCCAGTTGCACGTCGTCTGGCAGGCTGTTTTCGCTGCTAGAGGCGGGGGATGGGTTGGCGGATAGCTCGGATTTGAGTTGAACACCCGCAGGCGAAACCGGGTTTGCCGGGTCGGTGACTCGGTTTGGGGGTTCGCGATCGTTCTCTCCTCTGGCAGGGGCCGCCACTATTTTTAGGGCTTCGGCTTTGCTGGTTTTAGCGGCTTTGCGGTTTTGAGGAGGATTTTGAGTTAATTCTGGAATGGGGCGATCGGATAATTCGATCGACTGGGCTTCGGGAACGGCGGCCACAACTTCCTCTCCTGATTCAGAGTAGGATGTTTGGCCGCTTGCCGAATTTGATAACCCGAATGTTGCTGAGGCAGTAAAAACTGCCACCAATACAGCAGATAAACGCATTTTTGTTCACTTTTTTGGAATCCACACACCACATTAGTCATCAGTCATCAGTCATTAGTCATTAGTCATTAGTTATTGAGTCGGTTGAATTTGTCGGTGACTGCTAACTGTTGACTGCTGAGTGCTGAATGTCCGTGACAAACTGTGCAATTCTAGCGCATTCCAAGGCCTCTAGACTTTCTGAGCCAGAACCCGTTGGAGAACTTGTTGGTAAGCGGTTTCGATCGATCCCAAGTCGCGACGGAATCGGTCTTTGTCCATCACACGGGCGTCGGGGTCGGTTTCTGCGTTGTCCAGAGGCGGCAAGTGTCGGGACTGATTTCGTCGGCGAGAATGAGGTTTTGATGTTGGTC
>JAJAYT010000665.1 GCA_026786085.1 Microcoleus sp. CAN_BIN18
CGTCTACACAAACGAAACCCGCCTCCGCGGGTTGAAGACCGGGCGGTTGTACGTTATCTTCTTCAGTCCGCGGAGGCGGACTTGGTTTCTGTAGGCGCGGTTTCAACCGCCGTCTTACCTTTTAGCCCATTAACATGGTAAATTCAATAATCAGACAGACTTTTGTCAAAATAAAAAACTGAGCGCTTGTAGTCGATCGACCAATACGCCATGCCCGATTCCGAATTTTCCGACGATTTAAAATGGACACCCGAAGCTCTTGCGAAGCTGAAAAATATTCCCTATTTTGTCCGGGGACAAGCTCGCGTCCGCATCGAGCACCTCGCCCGCGAAGCCGAAATCGAAGTTGTCACAGTTGATCTAGTTGAACAAGCTCGCATCGAGTTTGGGCAATAAGGGATCGAAATGTACCCTAAAGCTTTAGACTATTAATTGCGTTGTAAGGACAAGGATTTAAAAAAGTAGTGCGTAAAATAGTTATAGCTGGCAACTGGAAAATGTACAAAACTAGGGCAGAATCCCTAGAGTTTCTTCAGGGATTCATGTCCTGTCTGACGGAAACCGCAGACGAACGGGAAGTCGTGCTCTGCGTTCCCTTCACTGATTTGAGTGTCCTCTCCAAAAACCTGCATGGAGGCCGGATCAGACTCGGTGCTCAGAACGTTCACTGGGAAGAGTCGGGAGCTTTTACTGGCGAAATTTCCGGGCAGATGCTTGCAGAAATTGGGGTTCGCTACGTCATCGTCGGCCACAGCGAGCGCCGACAATATTTTGGGGAAACTGACGAAACGGTGAATTTGCGGCTGAAAGCTGCTCAGAAATCTGGTTTAGTTCCGATTCTGTGCGTGGGAGAGACGAAGCAGCAGCGGGATGCCGGGGAAACTGAGTCTCACATCTTATCTCAGTTAGCGCAGGATTTGGTGGGTGTTGACCAAGATAACTTAGTAATAGCTTACGAACCGATTTGGGCGATCGGCACTGGTGATACTTGCGAAACGAAGGAAGCTAATCGAGTGATTGGTTTGATTCGCAGTAAATTGAAAAATCCTGACGTGCCAATTCAGTACGGCGGCTCTGTGAAAGCCGAGAATATCGATGAAGTTATGGCTCAGCCGGAGATAGACGGGGTTTTGGTTGGTGGTGCTAGTTTGGAAGCTGCGAGTTTCGATCGCATTGTCAATTATCAGTAACTGGTAATTGCTAATTGGTAAGTGGAACTCGACTTTGGGAATTAAAGAGCGATCGCCTAGAATTGTGATGTGCCGTTCAGTGTTTGTTCGATCGGGAGAATTGACCTATGACTGCGATCGTTAAACCCAAACCCGCCTTAGAAGAGTTCCTCAAACTTCCTGAGACAGAACCCGCCCCAAAATTTCTTGAGGGAGAAATCATTCAGAAGCCCATGCCGCAAGGTGAACTCTCCAAGACGATCGATCGTATCAATTCCGGCTGCGCCAGAATTCATCTGATGAGAACGCATGACAAATAACCCCAAAAAAATCACAATTAGAAATAAAGTTTTCGAGTGGGGAAAACGCACTTATTTGATGGGCGTTTTGAATGTAACCCCCGATAGTTTCAGCGACGGCGGCGATTTTAATACCACAGAATCTGCTTTAGCGCAAGCTGAAAATATGGTAAAATCTGGAGTAGATATTATTGATATTGGCGGCCAATCTACTCGACCCGGTGCAGCGGAAATATCCTTAACAGAAGAACTAAATCGAGTCATTCCAGTTGTAGAAATGCTGCGACAAAAAGCGGATATTTTTGCAGATACACCGATTTCTGTTGATACTACCAGAGCACAGGTTGCTAAGGCTGCGGTTGCGGCGGGAGCCGATCTAATTAACGATATTTCGGGAGCAACTTTTGACTCGGAAATGCTGTCAACTGTTTCTAAATTGGGAGTGCCAATAATTTTGATGCACCTGCGGGGGACTCCCCAAACTATGCAAAAAATGACTGATTATCGGGATTTAATTGGGGAAATTGGCGAGTTTTTAGAGAGTCGAATTGCGGCCGCCGTAGCAGCAGGAATTGACAAATCTCAAATAATTATCGACCCTGGTATTGGCTTTGCTAAGACTTACAATCAGAATTTAGAAATTTTGCGCGAGTTGCCAAAATTTGGTTTTTTAGAGTGTCCGATTTTAGTGGGAGTATCGCGAAAAAGCTTCATTGGACAGATTTTGAATCAGCCATTGGCCAAACAAAGAGTTTGGGGGACAGCGGCGGCTTGTACAGGTGCGATCGCGAATTCGGCCGATATTTTGCGAGTTCACGATGCGAGAGAAATGCACGATGTCTGTCAGGTAGCCGACGCTATCTTCCGAAATCAGTCTTGAGAAGTTTGAGTATCGATAACTTTCATTTCCCCATGTTGATGAGAGTTCGGCTGAATATCGGGCATGGAACCCATCAACTCGTTGAGGGCTTCTGTCATGTTCCTGGGGTCCATAAACAGAATTTTGGCATTGTCGCTTTCGCCGAGTTTTTGTTGAGCGTCCAAGTATTTTTCGGTTACTAAGTAATTCAAAACTTGTTTGCTGTTCGGATGGGAGTCTAAAGCTTCAACTAAGAGCCTCATGTACTCCTTAGTGCCGATCGCCTTATTGACCATTGCTTGCCACTCGCTCTTAGTGGCGCGCTCCAATTCCATAGCTTCTTGCACCCTTTTTGGAGGTGTAATGCTTTGAATTTCTACGCGAATTACTTTGACACCCCAAGTTTCGGTAGCTTCGTCCAATTTCTTGAGTAACTTTTTATTCATGTCATCCCGGGAACCCAAGATGTCTTGCATTGGCAATCGACCAATTTCAGCGCGAAACGTCGTTAAAACTAAGTTGGCGATCGCATTTTCAATTTGATCGATTCCATAATAAGCTTTCTGCAAATTCACAACCCGCCAATACACAACGGCATCGACTTCTAGAGCCACATTATCTCCAGTGATTGCTGATTGAGGTTTAATATCTAAAACTCTTTCACGGCTTGTGTCCACGCAGACAACTTTTTCTGCTAGGGGAGTAATAAAGTGGAGCCCGGGCTTGAGGGTGCGCTTATATTGACCCAAGCGTTCGACTAAAGCTTCGTCGCCCCCGCTGACTATTTTGACGCTTGAGTTGACAGCGTAGCCGAGGATGAGCGCAAAGAGCATGGTGAGAATAGACTGCCCCATTTCTACTTTCCTGCTAAGGTTGACTGAGAATCGATCGGAATTCCACTCTAATTTAACATGACAGACGAAAATTCCTCCGTCCACAGGTGTGGTACGACCGTCGATCGTGAGTAGTTCTCCTCAAAATCTGCCCTAAAGTGCTAAAATATCTCGACTGTTAATAACTATCTCCTTGCGTGGGGGCCCATGTGTTCGGACTCTCACAGCCCTAGTGAAACCCAAAATATCAACAACACCTTTTGACAAAAGACATGAAAAACGATCGAGAGTTTCGCTTGTTCACACCTTTGAGGTGGATTGCCCCAAGCATTTTGGTGGGTGCGGGAATTTGCAATATCGCAGTGGCACAACCAGTAAAAGCTGAGCCTTCCGCCCTGCAACTCTCCCAAAACTTGCAGTCGCAGAACAGGCGGCCACCACGCCCGAACCCGCCAGTTCGAGAAACTCTATCCTACGAGATGAAGGGAGACGAACTCAAGATTTGTAAGCAGCAAGGCAACTCCGAGAAAAAGTGCGAAGTTGTAGGCAAAGGCTACACATTGGGTTTGAGAACTGCCAATGACCTTTATGCTCAAGGAAATCTTGTCAATGCCGAAGTTTTGTATCGGCAACTAATCGCTCGCTTTCCCAAACAAGCGGATGGTTATTATAAGTTGGGAACTCTGCTGTCGGGACAAGGTAAAATCAGCGATGCGATCGACCAATTCCAAAAAGCAATTGAAGTCAACCCTCAGCACGCCAAAGCTCACAACGATTTAGGCGTGGCGATGGCAAGTCAAGGGAAGTTGCCCGAGGCGATCGTTCATTGGAGACAAGCAATTAAAATCAACGGTCAATATCCCGACGCTTTAAACAATTTAGGAGTCGGTTTGTACCAGGAAGGAGACCAGGAAAAATTAGCAGAAGCAGTAGCCAGCCTCAAGAAAGCTAAGGAGTTATTTATCAAGCAAGGTAGAACTCAAGCGGCTAATAGAGTCGATAAAATCTTGGAAGAAATGAATCCGGCGTCGAGCGGATCTTAACAGTTGACAGTTGACAGTTGACAGTTGACAGTTGACAGTTGACAGTTGAGTGCGAAGTTTTTAGGCAGGGGATTTAAGCCCCTGCCTAAAAACAATCCACCTAAAGGTGGGGGCTTAAATCTCCTGTGCTTTGGTAAGCTACATTCGTTATTCGTTATTAGTTATTAGTTGTTGGTTATTAGAATAAACAACTAACAACCAACAAATAACTACTGACTAATCACTTCCTAAAGCATTTCCCTCAAAACTTGTAAAATCACATCTCCGTCCACCCGATCGCTCACAGCAGCCTCACCCAAGCGTACCGGTAGCACAAACCGCACCTTACCATCCTGCACCTTCTTATCAAGTTGCAAAGTATTCAAAATCTCCTCAACATCCACACCTGCGGGCAATTTGGCAGGTAAACCGGCTTTTTCAATCAAAGCAGACTGACGGCGATCGCACTCAGCATCCCACATACCCAACTCCACAGCCAACCGGCTAGAGGCAGCCATACCAATTGCCACACCTTCCCCGTGATTGATTACCTTGTAATTCGTCAAACTTTCCACAGCATGACCGATCGTATGTCCGTAATTCAAAATCGCCCGCAAACCAGATTCCTTCTCATCTTTGCTTACCACTTCAGCCTTAGCTTGGCAAGACCTGATCAAAATTTCAGCCAACAAATCCGCCTTCACGTAGCGCATCTGATCCAAACGCTTAGACTTTTCCAACTTCCCGAACAATTCCACATCCCAAATCACGCCGTACTTAATCACTTCCGCCATTGCAGAACGAAACTCCCGCGCCGGCAGAGTTTTCAGCACATCCGGGTCAATCAGAACCAAACGCGGCTGATGAAAAGCCCCGATTAAATTCTTCCCTTCAGGATGATTTACCCCGGTTTTGCCACCAATAGAAGCATCAACCATCGCCAGCAGCGAAGTCGGAACCTGCACGACATTAATTCCCCGCAGCCAAGTTGCGGCCGCAAAACCGGTGATATCGCCAACTACCCCGCCGCCCAAAGCGACCATTGTCGAGGAACGTTCTAAACGGTTGGCCAAAGCCGCACCGTAAATCTTCTGTACCGAATTTAAAGTTTTGTACTGTTCTCCCGGTGGTAAAATGCAGCTACTCACCTCAAAACCGGCCGATTCGAGGGCTGTTGTTGCTCGATCGCCATATTGCCGAAAAATCGACTGATTCGATACCAGCAGCACCTTTTTGCCCAAACTTAGATCGCCCATCAAAGTACCGAGCTCGTCTAAGCCGCCAGATCGCACGCAAACATTGTAAGATTGTGGCCCCAAGTCAACTTTAATTATCGATTGCATATTTATCTACTTTAGATATTAGATTATAGATTATAGTTCTTAATAGGTCTTTTTATTGATTGTGTTGGAGAAATTGTCATGAGTCTTAGCGGAGCAATAACTTTTTTTGGGCTTTTCGGCGGAATGCTGGGCGTAGCCACAGTGTTGATGTTTGGTTTGCGGGCTGTAAAACTCATCTAATTTGCTAATTTAGATGTCAGAACCAGAGGATTTAATCTCTGGTAAAAGTAACATTTGGGCGATCGCATTTTCGCAAAAAATCTCTGGTCTGATCTATAGATTTATGTCATAAGTGCGATCGTCCTTATTCAAATAATTAATGATCATCAAATTACATCGGTATTAATTGTACCCTTTGTGTTGCAGATTTTTGGTGCAGTGGGTCTGGTGGGATACCTGTCCTTCAAAAATGGCGAGAAAGCTGTTCAAAATACGAATATATTTGCACTCGTTGAGATGTACCCTGTTAAATCTCCCAATCCAAAATCTAAAATCCAAAATCTAAAATCGATATGTCTCATTCCACCGATATCATTACTCTCGCCCGCTGGATGGCCTCTGACTTCAGCAACCAAGCCCAAGCCTTTGAAAATCCGCCTTTTTTCGCCCACATCCGCGTCTGTATGAGACCATTACCCGTGGAGATATTGGACGGAGTGAGTCTGTATCTAGAACAAGCCTACGACATCGAACTCAACTCTCCGTACCGAGTGCGAGTGTTAAAATTAGTCCCGGCGGACGATCGCATTGATATCGAAAATTATGCCATAGAAAACGAAGAACAATTCTACGGCGCCTCCCGCGATCTCCAAAAGCTCCAAGAACTCAAAAAAGCCGAATTCAAACTAATGCCCGGTTGCACCTTTCTTACGCACTGGACGGGCAGCAGCTTCAAAGGTCGCGTCGAACCCGGAAAAGGCTGTATGGTGGTCAGAAAGGGCAAAAACACCTATTTGGATAGCGAATTCGAGATCGATGGAGAGAAGTTTATCAGTCACGATCGCGGGCGAGACCCAGAAACCGACGCCCACGTCTGGGGAGCTCTGGCTGGGCCCTTTGAATTCACCCGTCGGGCTAGCTTTGCGGACGAAATTCAGGTTTGACCGAAAAATCTAGTCGGGATTTAGCAAACAACCCGCTTGATTTAAGGTTCAGAATGCACCAATACCTGGTACATTAACCCAGTATTGGCAAGCAAGATTCACCGTTGTTTTATGAAAGTCCTGGTTATTGGTGGCGATGGCTATTGCGGTTGGGCAACCGCACTCTACCTTTCAAACAGAGGTCACGAAGTTGGCATCCTCGACAGCTTCGTGCGGCGGCACTGGGATCTGGAACTGTGCAGCGACACCCTCACTCCCATTGCACCGATTCAGCAACGACTCCAGCGGTGGCAAGATTTAACGGGTAAGTCGATCGACTTGTTCGTCGGTGACATCACCAACTACGATTTTCTCAGCACCAGCATGAGAAAATTTGCACCAGAGGCTGTAGTCCATTTCGGCGAACAGCGATCGGCACCTTTTTCGATGATCGATCGCGAACACGCAGTCCTCACCCAAGTCAACAACGTCGTCGGTACACTCAACCTACTGTACGCCATTCGCGAAGACTTCCCCGACTGTCACTTAGTGAAATTGGGGACGATGGGCGAATACGGCACCCCGAATATTGACATCGAAGAAGGCTATATCACGATCGAACACAACGGCCGCAAAGATACACTACCCTATCCCAAACAACCGGGCAGTTTCTACCACCTGTCAAAAGTCCACGACTCCCACAACATCCATTTTGCTTGCAAAATCTGGGGTTTAAGAGCCACTGACTTAAATCAGGGAGTCGTCTATGGCGTACTTACAGAAGAAACCGGCATGGACGAACTGTTAATCAACCGTTTGGACTACGACGGAGTATTCGGAACAGCATTGAACAGATTTTGCGTTCAAGCTGCGATCGGTCATCCTTTGACGGTTTACGGAACTGGCGGACAAACCCGCACCTTCTTGGACATTCGGGATACCGTGCGGTGCGTCGAATTGGCGATCGGGAACCCCGCCGAAGCTGGACAATTCCGAGTCTTCAACCAATTCACCGAACAATTCAGCGTCGGCGACTTGGCTGGATTGGTGCAAAAAGCAGGTACAGCAATGGGATTAAAGGTGGAAATCAATCACCTGGAAAATCCGAGAGTTGAGAAAGAAGAACATTATTTCAATGCTAAAAACACCAGTTTGCTAGACCTCGGTTTGCAACCGCACTTATTATCAGAGTCGCTGCTCGATTCTCTGCTGAATTTTGCGACTAAATATCAGCATCGTGTCGATAAAAATCAGATTTTGCCGAAGGTTTCTTGGCGTTAACAGTTGACCTGTGACAGTTGACAGTTGAGTGCGAAGTTTTTAGGCAGGGGATTTAAGCCCCAGCCTAAAAACAATCCACCTAAAGGTGGGGGCTTAAATTCCCTGTGTTTTGGTAAAATTAGGCAATATTTGTGGCAATCAAAGAGATTTGGATCTGCGATTTTTGGCAAATATATCCGTAGGGGCGAAGCATTGCGGCAATTAATTTCTGGCGATAGCTAATAAATTGTCTACCGCAATGCTTCGCCCTTATTTGCAAAAATGAAATGCACCAAACTCCTTACTACAAAGTAGAAGATATTCAACAAAATTAATTGCTTTGCTGAAGGTGTGGGATTGCTTTGAGGTGGGATAATTGTCTCAATTGGAATTCACGGGATTTGTATAGCAACCGCCACATCGGTGAGGACATAAATAACTTCATGAATAGAGCCGATACCCGTACTGCATCAATGATTTGATTCCCGTTATGCAACTGTCAACTGTCAACTGTCAACTGCTATACTTACTGCCCGCGAGACAGTGTATCCTGTTACTAACCCCGATATTTGCCAAAGACTGGGAGTATCGATTTCCTCAACAATATATAAAGAATAACTACAGCCTTCTGCCTTCTTTCCTCTTCCTTCTTCCTTCTTCCTTCTTCCTTCTTCCTTCTTCCTTCGTTTTATGAAAATTGCTCTGTTCACTGAAACATTTTGGCCGAAAATAGATGGGATTGTGACACGCCTAATTCACACTGTAGATCATTTACAGCGATCGGGCGAACAAGTTCTAATCTTTTCTCCAGATTACGGAATTACAGAATACAAAGGCGCTAGAGTTTATGGTGTCGAGGGTTTGCCTTTGCCAATGTACCCAGAATTGAAAATGGCACTTCCTTCTCCGGCTGTTGGTCGAGAATTAGAACAGTTTAAACCAGATATTATTCACGTTGTCAATCCCGCTATTTTGGGATTGGGTGGCATATATTATGGCAAAAAACTCAATATTCCGATTTTGGCTTCCTACCACACTCATTTGCCGAAATACTTGCATCATTACGGTTTTGGAATGCTGGAACCTTTGTTGTGGGAATTACTCAAAGGTGCTCACAATCAAGCTGAATTAAATCTCTGTACTTCCACAGCGATGGTGGAGGAACTCAGAAACCACGGCATTGAGCGGGTAGACTTATGGCAGCGTGGCGTAGATACCGAAATGTTTGTCCCCGAATTGGCAAGTCGAGAAATGCGATCGCGCCTTTCTGAAAATAACCCAGACAGCCCTTTACTTCTCTATGTTGGTCGCCTCGGCGCCGAAAAAGAAATCGAACGGATCAAACCAGTCCTCGAAGCAATTCCCGACGCCCGCCTCGCCCTAGTAGGAGACGGCCCCCACCGACAAACCCTCGAACAATATTTTGCCGGCACCTCCACCAATTTTGTCGGCTACCTCAAGGGGCAAGAATTGGCTGCTGCTTACGCTTCTGCTGATGCCTTCATTTTTCCGTCGAGTACCGAAACTCTAGGCTTAGTGCTCTTAGAAGCAATGGCTGCGGGAACGCCCGTAGTGGCGGCGCGCAGTGGCGGAATTCCCGATATTGTCACCGATGGTGTTAACGGATACTTATTTGACCCCACGGACGAAGCAGGGGCTCTGGATGCCACAAAGCGTCTGTTTGCCAATCCCGAAGAACGGGAAACTCTGCGCCAAAACGCCCGCCGAGAAGCTGAACGCTGGGGTTGGGCTGCCGCCGCCACACAACTGCGGCGCTACTATCAATCGGTAGTATTTGCCCAGTCTATGGCTTCTGCTGCCTAAATCTGCGCCCTCTGCTGAGTGCCGAAATTTCGCGAACGATCGCCCGATCGTCAGTTTGTGGCGATCTTGCCGTTGCATTTACCATTAAACTATGAGTAGCTTTGTAGCAATGCTTCGCGCGACACAAATCATAGCGCCTTCACTAGACCGGATACGATCGCCGAATCCGCTAAGAAAGTCCCACCGTGCAGCAGCCACGCACAAAGTGTCAAATTCAGATTACTCTCTCAAGTCGATCGAACCAAAGCCCGCAAGCTAAGTAAATTTACGTAAGCCACTTTTGAACTCACGATTCATAAAAGCGACAAGGGAATGCCGATGCCCTTGCAAATAACTTAAATCCTTTGTACCGCCGCAGCATCTAGCGCCGAGCCGCGGGTCACTCAAACCTCTGAGAAAGCAGTTAATCATGACATTCTCCAATGCTGGTAGCGTTCTGGCTACACTGACTCAAGTCAATCTGATGGGGGCATTGACCTCGCGTGTTAAGAGCCTGCCAGTTCCTGAATTAGTCTGTCTGCTGGACTTTATCACGGCTGAATTTCAGCAGTTCATCCGAGCGATGGATCTGATTAACAATGAAGCCCTCGAAAGTCTCTTAGAGCAACTTTTAGATGCCTTCACGGTCAAAATTGGTCAAATTCTACAAGCAGACCGGACAACAATTTTTTTGGTTGACTCCAGCAAAAGTCAAATTTGGCACAAAACAGTCGATGTCAATACCAGCAAAAGTGTAGAAATTCGATTGCCTATGGATGCCGGTATTTTAGGCCACGTAGCCACTACGGGAGAATCAATCAATGCTGTTGAGGCTCGGGATCACGATCGATTCAATCCTGAATTTGATGAACCTCCCGACTACCGCATCAAGACGATCCTTTGTATGCCGATTTTTAGCAGCAAGAGTGAAACTGAACCCGTCGCAGTAGTCAGACTGTTAAATAAAGCAGGCGATGGAGCCTTTACCGAGGAAGACGAACAGCAGTTTCGGGTTTTTGCAGATTCGATCGGGATTATTCTCGAAAGCTGTCAGTCTTTCTACGTCGTAGCCCGCAACCAGCGAGGGCTTGCCGCTCTCTTGAAGGCCACCACTACTTTGGGCCAAAGTCTTGACTTGGAAACCACTCTGCGCGCTGTCATGGATCAAGCAAGGGACTTGATGCAGGCCGATCGCAGTACGCTATTTTTGCTCAATCGCGAAACCAACGAACTTTGGACGAAAGTCGCCAAGGCCGATGGTATCACGATGGTGACAATCCGCATTCCCGCTAACAAGGGAATTGCTGGCTATGTGGCTTCTACGGGGCAAATTCTCAATATTACAGATGCTTACGACGATCCCCGTTTCGACCCCTCGACCGATCGGCAAACTGGGTATCGTACCCAGACAGTCTTGTGTATGCCAGTTTACAACGCTAAAGGTGAGTTGATTGGCGTAACTCAACTAATTAATAAGAACCAAGGAACTTTCACTAATTCCGATGAAGAATTTCTGCGGGCATTCAATTCCCAAGCGGGAATGGCACTGCAAAATTCTCAACTGTTTGAGAATATGATGGTCGAAAAACAGTATCAGAAAGATATGCTACAAAGTCTTTCTGATGCAGTTATTTCCACCGACTTTGTGGGTCGGATTGTGACTATTAATGAGGCAGCTTTAGAACTTTTGGGCTGTCCGGTAAATCAAGATAAGACCAAGGAAAATCCCCAGCTTTGGGAAGCGAAACTGATTAATCGCTATGTTTGGGAAATTTTGCCGATCGAGAATTTGAAATTTCGACTGGAAGACAGCCTCAATCATGCTGCGAGACATTATGTTCCCGAACAAACTTTAATCCTCGGACTTTTGGTGGAAAAATTATTAGATTCCGACGAAGAAGAAACTTATATTTTGGCAGTTCCAGATCCGATTAACCCGGATTTATATTATGCTTGGGGCGAAAACGATGCTTGGACTGAGGAATTAGCCGTCGCAGAATTAGCTAATTCCCAATCTCTATTCGCACTTGCCAATTCTGCTGTCAATTACCCTTATTGTCCGCTCTCAATTTCCGGCTCTCAAATTAAAGTAATTGAACGTAGTTTGAATTTGACTGTCAACCCTCTGACTAATCCAGAAGGAGGCGTGCGGGGCGGTTTGGTGGTGCTAGAAGATATCAGTCGCGAAAAACGGATGAAAACTACGATGTCTCGCTACATGACTCCCGGAGTTGTGGAACAAGTCATGGCCTTGGGTGAAGACGCGCTGATGGTGGGCGAGCGCAAAGAAGTTACTATTTTATTTTCCGACATTCGGGGCTACACGACCCTGACCGAAAATTTGGGAGCGTCGGAGGTGGTATCCCTCCTGAACCAGTATTTTGAGACGATGGTGGAGGCCGTTTTCGACTACCAAGGTACCTTAGACAAGTTTATTGGTGATGCTTTAATGGCTGTTTTTGGTGCGCCTCTGGTACTGAATCCTCCCGAAAGTCACGCTTGGATGGCGGTTCAGTCGGCTTTAGATATGCGCCACCGTTTGAAAGAGTTTAATGATTCTCGCCCCGGCGAAGATCCGTTTCGCTTCGGAATCGGAATTAGTTCGGGAGATGTGGTTTCGGGAAATATTGGTTCCCAAAAGCGAATGGATTACACCGTGATTGGCGATGCGGTGAATGTGAGTGCGCGCTTGGAACAGCTTACCAAGGACTACGGCTGCGATATCATTTTGAGCGAATTTACTTATAATTTGTGCCGCGATCGCATTTGGGTGCGAGAGTTAGATAAGGTTCGGGTTAAAGGAAAAAATCAGCCGATCGGCATTTACGAGTTGGTGCAAAATATTGCCGATCCTCTGGACGGGGAAACCGAAAAGTTTTTGGAACTTTATAGCAACGGTCGGAATGCTTATATTTCTAGAAATTTTCAGAAAGCTATTAGTCTTTTTGAGGCCGCTTTACTGATCCGCAAGGGCGATCGACCTGTGGAAGTTCAGATCGAGCGAGCTCTTAGCTATTTGGAAGTTCCCCCGCCCGAAGATTGGGACGGCGTACATACTATGACAACAAAGTAGTGGATTATATTACATCCGAGAGTCAAAATTTAAAAAGATTGGATAAAGTTTTGAGAGAGCAACCGCTAAGACGGTGAGGACATTCTTGAGGGCTCAAAGATGAGTTATTATTGCCTCTTCCTTCTTCCTTCTGCTATATCTTCCTTATGACAGAGTTCACAAGTAGAAAAATGTGAAAACATAAATCGGATAACAGATTAAAGTTAGTATCTACTTCCAGGCCAACAATTAAATGAATTATTTATCTGTTCCGAATGCCACAAAGGCCGATCGCATTCTGGTGGTAGATGACGCACCAGATAATGTTTTGTTAGTACAGACAATCCTGGAAGAAGAAGGTTACGAAATTAGCACCGCCGATAACGGCTTTTCGGCCTTGAGTCAAATTGACAAGTCACCCCCGGATTTGTTACTGCTAGACGTAATGATGCCGGGAATGGACGGTTACGAAGTCACCAAGCGAATGCGACAAAATAAGGAATTGCCCTTTATCCCGATTTTGTTGATCACAGCTCACGACAGTGCGAGCGTCGTCCAGGGACTGGACATGGGAGCGGACGATTTCATCCGCAAACCTGTGGAAATGGATGAACTGCTGGCGAGGGTACGATCGCTCTTGCGCCTAAAACATAGCGTAGACGAGCGAAATTCGATCGCCCTTCAGCGCGAAGATTTTGTCTCCAGGCTCGCTCACGACTTGCGCACGCCCCTCGTAGCAGCCGATCGAATGCTCACCTTAATGCAGCAGGGAGCTCTGGGAGAAATCTCGCCTCAGATGTCCGACGCTTTCGGGACAATGGTTCGCAGCAACAAAAACCTGATCGCGATGGTAAATATGCTGCTGGAAGTCTACCGCTACGAAGCAGGCCGCAAATCCCTAAGTTTCGCTCCCGTAGACTTGCGCCAGTTGATTATGGAAGTCGCCCAAGAACTCGCTCCCCTAGCCGATGCTAAAAGTTTGTCGGTGAATTTAGACTTGAGTGAAAGTGCACAAAGTGCTCCGATTGCCAAGTATCCGGGCGATCGTTTGGAACTGCACCGCTTGCTGACAAACTTAATCGGAAATGCGATCAAATTCACCGACAGCGGCTCCATAGATGTCAGCTTAAAAGCTGCCAATTCACCTGTTTATACCAGCTTCAAAAACCAACCGCTGGCATGGGTAATAATTCAAATCCAAGATACCGGCCCTGGCATTTCTCCCGCCGAAAAAACAAAGTTATTTGAAAGGTTTAGCTCGGGAACTCACAAGAAATCCGGCACGGGTTTGGGACTGCACCTCTGCCGCCAAATAGTCGAAGCTCACCGCGGCACGATCGAGGTAAAATCAGAGCTGGGCAAAGGCAGTTTGTTTACGATTCGCTTGCCTTGTTAGAGTTATCTTGCAGTGCCGAAAAACTCACCGCAACCGAAAACTTAGCCCCCTGTGCAATGGGCGGGAGAGCCCCTTGCTACAGCTAGCATTCTCTTTCACCAGCTCTGAACCAAACAATTGTGCAATGGGCGGGAGAGCCCGTTGCCACAGCTAGCATTCTCTTTCACCAGCTCTGAACCAAACAATTGTGGAATGGGCGCGAGAGCCCGTTGCTGTCAAAATTAGAAGCCCAAAAAGTTAATTTCAAATAAAAAATTAAAAATCGACATTAGCTGCTATAATCGGAACTGCTCAGCAACTGGGGCTGTGGCTCAGATGGATAGAGCAAGCGCCTCCTAAGCGCTAGGTCGCCGGTTCGACTCCGGCCAGTCCCGTTAAAAAAGCGACAATAACTAAAAATAGAATGGTAAACGCTTTCGTGTTGCCATTCTGTTTTACATTGAGGAGTAATTTATCAGAACCAAGGAAATAAATTTTTAATTCCTGTCAGTGGGATATACGTGCGGTATTTTTTGTTATGGTTCCTGTATCAGCTATGCAAAATTTTTATAGGTTTAGATGTGGTTAAAAATCAGTTCAAACACGCGACGTTACAACCGTTTGAGGGCTTCACGCAGTTTTTGGTTCCTAGTCGGACTTTTGATGGCGTGTTGGTTCGGCTATCAGCAGCTTAAAAGCGAATTTCAGAGACCCCAAGCTTTGTTAGTTCTAGGCGGGGATAAGCAGCGAGAGCTGTTTGCAGCCAAATTTGCTCAGAACTATCCTAGTTTGCCGATTTGGGTGTCTTCTGGGACTAATCCAGAGTTCGCAGAATGGGTATTTTCAGAAGCTGGAATTAAGTCCGATCGCCTGCACTTAGACTACAGAGCGGTAGATACGGTGACGAACTTTACCACGCTGGTAGATGAATTACAAGCCAAAGGAATTGAAAGCGTGTATCTGATCACTTCTGACGATCATATGCGCCGAGCTCAGATTATCGGCGAAATCGTGCTCGGGAGTCGAGGCATTAGTTTTAAGCCTGTAGCAGTTCCGTCTGGTCGAACCCCCGAACCGATGGAAAAAGCTGTTCGCGACGGGGCGAGAGCGATTCTGTGGCTGACAACTGGTTATACGGGTGCGGACTTAAGCCAAGCCAAAATTAGATAAGGTATTAGATATCTTGCAAAAGTCGTTTTAATCAAATTTTGGAACGGGCATCTTGCCTGTTCCAAAAAAATAATTTTTTCTGTGGAACGGGCATCTTGCCTGTTCCTAGCTATTTTTGCAAGAGGTCTATTGTAGATTAAGGTAGTTAAACTGCCAAACTAAAAGTAAATGAACGACTCAATTTTGCCAGAAATTCAGGATCAAATATCTAGCCAGAAGCAGACACCAGAGGCGATTTTTCCGCTGTTGATGCGAGCTGTCGGCGAAAATTTAAATTGCGATCGGGTATTTCTCTACCTCCGCAACCCTGAAACCCAAACAGGCAAAGTACCGTACTGTTGGTGTCGCAAATCAAAATATCCCGACGTTACGACTGTCGAGTGGAAAAAAGAACCTGCATCTTTAGCACAAGAAGACCCTTTGTTTGCAGCAGCACTGCGAACTGAACCCTCGATTTTTGTTGAGGATGTGGAAACAGCAAATCCTGAAATTGTCAACAAAGATTTCGAGGCCAAAGAATTCGGACATCGAGCATTGATTCACGCTCACTTGTGTTCGGATGGCTTATTGTGGGGAGTTTTGCAGCCTTGTGTTTTCGATCGACCCAGAGTTTGGACTTACGTCGATCGCGAACTGATCGCAGCAGTTACCAAAAAAATTGCGCCTCTAGCTGTTGCTTATGTAACCGCAGCCCAATTATAAATCTGAGCGTCTGAGTACCGCAATTTAGCGACCCAAATCGTGCATCGCATTAATCTCGATCGCACATCTTTGAGTCAGCGCTTCCAACTCCTCCCGATCCGACGAAGCCGGCGCCTCAATTACTTTGCCAATTCGTATAGTTAGCGGCACCGGTTGCGGCACTAGCAAACCTTTGATAGAAATTGCATGAGTTCCCCACAAACTAACAGGTAAAAGTGGTGCTTTCGCCTTAGCAGCTATCAGCGCAGCACCTAATTTCGGTTCAGTAATTCTGCCGTCTGGCGTGCGAGTTCCCTGCAAAAATACACCAGTCGCCCAGCCATTTTGCAAAGAGTTGATAGCCGATCGAATTGCACTGCGATCGGCACTTTCCCGCTTCACTGGATAAGCGCCGTACAGCGTAATTGCCTGCTTCAAAATAGGCACTTTAAATAATTCTTCCTTCGCCATAAATGCGACTGGCCGCCTCATGCAATTAGACAAAATCGGCGGGTCAAAATCGCTGGCGTGATTGCTGACTACCACCAGCGGCCCTTCGGCTGGAACATTTTCAGCACCGTAGATGCGCCCCCGAAAATAGAGGTGCAGCATCGGGCTGACAATTGACCATTTGAATAAATAATAGAGAAGTAAACTTTCGATTGGTTCGCGACTTTTGCTCACGGAAAAACCTGAGATTTTTAAATTACATCGAATATTAGCGTATCAGTTCAGCGAATGAAAAATGAATAGTATTTTGAAGTTGGTAGGGTGCGCCCTAAGCACCTTACCCTTGCCAAAAAATAAAGTCCGCGTAGACGGACTTTGTTTGTGTGCTCGCGTTGCTGGCTAGAGTTCAGTCTGGCGGACTATTTTTGCAAAGGCTCAATTTTCTCCAGCCAGCATCGCTTTTTGTCCATCAGGCGAAGTCGCGTAACCCAAGAAATCCTTAACCGCTTGGCTGGGAGGATTTTTGTAGGCGTAATACAACTGCCGCTTGTGAGGATAGTTACCGGCATCTGGCGTCGCACCGTTGACGGGAACAACCCGCACCGTTTTCTGATTGACTACTTGAGCGAAAGTCGCATAACCGATGCCGTTGTTGCCTAAAGCTTGCAGCAGGGGAGTTGTCGCATCTCGATCGAGCGTAGTAACATTCGCCCCCGCAGCAAAATTAGCGCCTCCTAGCACTTGTTCTTTAAACGTTTGATGAGTACCGCTAATTTCCGGTCGATTAATTACTTTAATCGGGCCCGCCGGGCCTCCGACTTTCGACCAATCAAGAGCACTTCCCTTGAAAATATCTTGAACTTGAGCCGAGGTTAAACCTCCTGTGAAGGGGTTGTTCGTGCCGACTACAAGGGCGATCGTATCTAGGGCGATCGGCACTGCCGCCAAACCCTTAGCTTGATCTTCAGCCTTCAAAGGGGTCGATATCGCTGCAATATCGGCTGTTCCCGCCACCAAATCCTTAATTCCGTTTGAAGAACCATTTGCTTTGGTCTCGACTGTAGTGCCAGAAAACTTAGTTTGAAAGCCATTCTTAAGGTTGAGATTGATTGTCACCATGCTGGTAGAACCGTCAATTCTCACCGCTGTACCCGTAGGTACAGAAGCTGGAGGCGCAAAGGAATTAGCAGCGACAGGCGATGCTCTGCCGACTGCGGGCGCGACAGGCACAGCACCACCACCTGCGGGTGCAACAGGCAAATCACCGCCACCTGCGGGTGCAGGGGAGGTATTGCTAGCATCCGGTGTAGCTGATTTGTTCATAAAAAAGAACCAACCGCCACCGGCGAGCAATAGAAATAACAGAATAAAAAGTATAGGGGGAGGCCCGCTCTTAGCCATAAATTCTCCTTTTAGTTGGGGGGAAGTTCTTTGTTGTTGGAGTCGTCTAACATTTGCAGCCTACGACTAACTTCATCATCTACAGTCATATTTTCTAATTCTGCCTGAAGTCTTTCTTGGGGGTTCTCAGATAGCTCGGCTAAAGCTTGCTGTTGGAGGTTGTGGCGCTCAACGGCGTTTTTGGCTTGGTCAAATTGCGATCGGGCTGAATCGATGCTGAGGTCATTGTTAACTTTGGATATGGCTCCGAGAGCTTCGTTGATCTCTGCCATATCTTTCATATTTTGCATATCGGTTTTGTACGCTTCCAGCTTCATGCGCTCTCGATTTAGCTTGTCTTTGGAAGCGTTCACAAACTGTTCGGCTTGTTTTACTTGGGATTCTAGCTGCGGCAGGATTTGTTCTGTCTGAATTACCTTCGCCATTGCCATACGGGCTGCTTCATCGTTGCCGTTGCGCCGGGCTGTGATGGCTTGGCGCTCTACGGTTTGCATTTCTCTCACCTTTTCTTCATATTTACTTTTGGCGCGTTGATAGGCTGCAACTTGGGTGGAGACTGCTGTTGCCAGCTTTTGCACGGATTCTTGCATCGATCGCAAAGACTCTTCTGCTACGGCGACTGACACTTGCCCGCCCGATTCTACGGGCATTCCCCACAGCCAGTTCCACGTGCCTACTATGGTTCTGCCAGCCTTTTCGCCCATCAGCCAGTAAAGGACTTTTTTCATAAAAATACTAGATAAGCTTGGTTTTTATGCCTAGTGTACATCAAAAGTTTAGCGATCGACCGTAAGGGCGATCGATATCTAGATTTTTGATTAATATTTTCTAACTATCTGACTTGTTTATCTCCAACTGGCACAACAGCCAATATTTGAAGTTGCCTGTTGTGCGATTCATTTTTGGACAGTTTTTCGAGACTCTTAACTCTCAATCTTACAGCCTGCGGTTTAATGGCAGGTCAAATACAGATTAAGCGGGCAAATCGGCAAAACTGCTAATATTTACCAGCGCTAAATTGGGACAAGTCCGTTTGATCAAACCTGTGAGAACTTTGCCGGGGCCAATTTCCAAAACCCGATCGATTCCTTGTTGTGGCAATTGCAGCGAAATTTCTCGCCAGCGCACCCCTTTAGTCATTTGCTGATTCAACCGCTGCTTTAAAGTAGCTGCGCTAGTAGTCGCTGTCGGTTCTGCGTTTGAGAGCACCAGCATTTTGGCATCGGAGAACCTGGCAGACTTTAAAGCTAGTTGAAACTCTGCCGCCACTGATGCCATCAGGGGAGAGTGAAATGCGCCGGAAACATTCAATTTAACGGCGCGTTTGACTTTGATTTTGGCAAGCAATTCTTCTACTGCTGCTGGTGTTCCCGAAATCACAACTTGTGCTTCGCTGTTATCGTTTGCTAATACCACGTCTCGGCTGTATTGAATTTGCAGTTCTAGTTCCTGCCTGTCGAACCCGATCAAAGCCACCATTTGCCCGCCGGAGGCAGTCTCCATGAGTTCGGCGCGGCGTTTTACTAAGCGCAATCCCGTTTCAAAGTCAAAAACGCCTGCTGCGTAGAGGGCAACGTATTCTCCTAAACTATGACCCGCAACGACTGCTGGTCGATCGCTCTTTTCTCGCACTAAGTCTGCCAAAATGCTTTCTATTACGAACAAGCAAGGCTGAGTGTAGAGAGTCCTAGATAGTTTTGCTTCTTCGTTTTGGCAAACTTCCGCGACAGACCAACCTAAAATTTCTTTGGCTAGCTCAAATTTAGCTTTGGCTGTCGGCAAGTTTAATAAGTCTGCACCCATCCCGATCGCCTGGGAACCTTGTCCGGGAAATACCCATGCTGTTTTAGTCATTTTTCCGGTAATCTGCTAATTGGTGGTTGCTAATTTGTGATTGCAAAAATTCTTTGTTTTCCGCTTCTTTCGTTCGCTGGCTGGTATCCGCTATCTTTCGGTTAACGAACTGTCTACTCGCGACTCATAATCATAACATACAAATGCTATTTTCGCGAGGTTGATTTTTTTTGCTATTTTAATCAGATTAATAGCCGCGGCACAATTTTTAACCTTCAAGGGGGGGAAAGTCGAAGGCATTATAACAGCTCATGTTTTGTGCATATCACATTGTCGAGCGCGGCCGCTAAATATCACCTTCCCCATTGAAAAATCGCCGCCCCCCAAGTCAAACCAGCACCAAAACCAGCCGCTGCAATAGTATCACCAGCTTTCACTTTACCCAGGCGCACGGCTTCGTCTAAAGCAAGGGGAATTGAAGCTGCTGAGGTATTGCCATAATTTTCTAAATTGCTGATTACTTTTTCGGGTGAAATCTTCAGCCTTTGAGCAACTGCATCGAGAATCCGCTGATTAGCTTGGTGCAACAGTAGCCAGTCAATTTCTGCGACACCGATATTTGCCCGAAACATCGCTTTTTCTATGACTTCCGGCACTTTTCTCACTGCAAAGCGATAGATTTCTTGACCGTTCATGGTGATCGGTTGAAATCCACCTTGTCCGATATTCACGCCCTCAATTAATTCTTTTGACTCGGCTTTGTAAGCTAAATTGAGAGACGAATTTTGGGTACCATCGCTGCGAATTTCAAATCCCAAAAAGCGATCGACTTCTGAAGCTTGCAATACCACCGCACCTGCACCATCTCCAAATAGAATGCAAGTACCTCGATCCGACCAATTCACCCAGCGAGATAAAATATCTGCTCCGATCAGCAAAACATTTTGATAAACTCCTGTCCGAATGAACTGGGAGGCTGTAACTAAACCAAACACAAAGCCCGAACAAGCTGCTGTCAAATCAAAAGCCACAGCTTTTGTCGCGCCTAACTGATATTGAATTTTGCCGGCAGTGCCAAACAAGTCATCAGTGCTCGATGTAGCCAAAATAATC
>JAJAYT010000666.1 GCA_026786085.1 Microcoleus sp. CAN_BIN18
CCTGGTCATGCGAGGGCAAGAACTGCTGATTTCCGGCACAAAAGCTCAAGTAGAATTGTGTCATAAATTAGTTCGATCGCTCTCCGACTACTGGAAATCCGGCAAAACCATTACCGGAGTAGAAATCCAGACGGCCCGCTACGCATTGGATACCAACCGCCAAGGCGACTTGCAAGACTTGCAGCGAGACGTACTTGCCAAAACCCGCCGCGGCGAAGAAATTAGAGCCAAAACCTTCAAGCAGCGCCAGTACGTCCAAGCAGTACGCACCCACGACCTGACATTTTGCATCGGCCCTGCGGGTACTGGCAAAACATTTCTAGCAGCTATTCTCGCCGTGCAAGCTTTGTTAAGCAAGCAGTACGAACGGCTAATTTTAACCAGACCGGCCGTAGAAGCTGGGGAAAAATTAGGATTTCTGCCGGGAGATTTGCAGCAAAAAGTCGATCCCTATTTGCGCCCGCTTTACGACGCCCTCCAAGAAATAATCGACCCCGAAAAAATGGCCGATTTAATGGAAAGAGGCCTGATCGAAGTAGCTCCTTTAGCTTATATGCGAGGGCGCACTCTCAGCAATGCTTTTGTAATTTTGGACGAAGCTCAAAATACAACACCTGCTCAAATGAAAATGGTGTTGACTCGTCTGGGATTTCGATCGAAAATGGTAGTAACAGGCGATATTACTCAAACAGATTTGCCACCACACCAACAGTCGGGCTTGTCAGTTGCCCAACAAATTCTGGGAAACGTTGAGGGCATTGCTTTCTGCGAATTCAATCAGGCGGATGTGGTGAGACATCCCCTAGTGCAGCGGATTGTCGCTGCTTACGAACTGCACGAAAAGTAGTCATCAGTCATTAGTCATTAGTCATTAGTTATTAGTCATCAGTCATTAGTCAGTAGTCATTAGTCATCAGTCATCAGTTATTGGCTATTATTAGTTATTTATTGTTTTGGGTGGTTATTTACAGGACAATAACTAATTACCAATCACCAATTACCAATTACCAATTGCCCATTACCAAATTATGCCTAATCTGAAAGAATTCTTAGAAGCTTGCGAAAAATTGGGGACGCTGCGTTTAATCGTGACTAGCAGCGCGGCAGTGCTGGAAGTTCGCGGTTCAATTCATAAGCTGTTTTATGCGGAATTGCCGAAGGGGAAATACGCAAATATGCACGCCGAAATATTTGAATTTCACCTAAATATGGACAAAATCAAACAGGTGAAGTTCGAGACGGGCGAGGCGAAAAGAGGCAATTTTACTACTTACGCAATTCGTTTCCTTGATGAGCAAAATGAGGCTGCTTTGAGCGCGTTTTTGCAGTGGGGAAAGCCGGGGGAATATGAACCGGGACAGGTCGAAAAGTGGCACGAATTGAAGGAAAAATACGGGGAGGTTTGGGAACCGGCACCAGTGGAGGAGATTTAAAGCTAACAAACAATAAAAAAGGTTTGTAGTGAGGACTTTAGTCCGCATTCATGAAGGACTAAAGTCCTCAGTACGAACCTATTTGAGAAAAAGAGAAAGTTAGCTGTTTGAATGTAATTTGGTATGAAGGTAATTTGGGGTTTTTGTCTGGTTTTGGCGGTGCTGCTGTGGGGTGGGGCTGCCAGGGCGGGGGTTTTGGGCGATCGCATTTCCAGTTTTCCCAATTGGGATCGCAAGCCTCCCATCGCTGTAGCCAAGGGAGATTTGGTATATCCAGACTGGATGGGCGGCAATTGGAATGTTGCGAGCACTTTGGTGGATTTAGCCGCTCCTTTAGCCCCAAATATTGTCACGCCTGGATTTGAAAAAAATCGCCAGTATTTACAGCAGCCCGTATTATTTCAAGTGCGATTTCAACCGGAAATAGATACTGGTATTTTTTCTAATTATAAATCTAAGCTAGCTAAGAAGATTGTGGGCGATCGCACTTTTAACGGTTTGAACATCGCCAAAGCCTATTTAGGCGATGGCGGCGTACTTTCTGTGAAAGTCGATCCGAATAATCCCAACCGCCAGATTACCATACTCAAAGGCGATCGCCAACTAATTTCGATTGTCACCAGTCGCGACACTGAGACACCGAGTCCCGATGAATTTGTATCTACAGAGATTTCTCAGCAGGTTTTTCGGGGAGAGACTGATATTTATTTAAACGAGGTGGAAACAACCACGGCTTATCGAGTGATTGGAAGCGGGGAAAATGGATCTTCTGCGAGTAAAAGAATTGAGGCTAATCAGGTGACAGCGATTTATTTGTCGCCGCAAGACCCGGATTATTTTGCTGCTGGGGGGCATCCTGTGGCTTTGTACCGATATCGGTTGGAGTTGTTACCGGGAAAATAAGCTAATTTATTGTGAAGTATGGCAACTCTAGCAGGGCGAACGGCATGGGAACGAATAATACAAGCTATCTCAACTGGCATTAATCCAAAAGCCAGCGACTTTAAAATGTGGGCTGAGTCAGAACAGAGATGGCATCCTACTCAAACACCTAATGGCCCGTTAAAATATATTGATAAAAACGGAGTAGCTAGGCTAACGCTTAAACAGGGAACTCCAAGAGCTCCGGGAAGCAATCGTCCTCATGTAGAGCTAAAAAATCCCGAAGGCAGTAGAATCGATCTACAAGGAAAGCTCGTTGACAGAAAAAGTATAGCTAATCATACTCCTATCGATTGGGACATTTAACAATGGAACGCTTAAACTACTGGCAGTTTCCGGGATTTGAAAATATTTATCTAGAGGATAGCTATGTACTCAGCATTAATGCTAAAACATCTATACAAATCCTCTTAGAGGCTGTCCTCACTGAGCATCACCCTCTATACACTCAACCTTTACCAGGGGAACAGTATTGTTATCGGCGGATGACGGTAAATTTCCCCCACCCTCAAACCTACGATTTGGTTGTGAACAACATCAGCCCAATTGCAGATCCCGATGGCAGCATTGATTATGGTAATATAGACGAATTTTTTAGGGCGGATGGCAAATACTATTTAAGAGTTGGGGAATGGGGAGAACTAACTATAGTTTCTGATTCACCCATGATTTTTGATGTAGAAAACTATTTGATTGTCAGAAACGGCGATAATTTACTTGAAATTAATAAGGAAAAAATTACTGGTTTTGAATGGAAAAGGGCAGGAAAAGGAGTAATCAGTTTACTTTACGAAAACGATTCAGGAAATCCTTTATCTGTTCAAATTGAGGCTGATAAAGATCCAGAAGGCTTTGCAGCAGCTTTGGGATATATGAGGGAACTTGAAACAGCTTATACAAATGATTTGACAGAAGGCGAGTTGACTTTTGACAAAATTAAGCAGTATTACGCTGCTAATTTGAATCAGGAAAATGTGCAAGGGTTTTCTGTTAAATTTCCTAGCTTAGCGGGTAATAAATATTCGATTTCGGCAATTACTTCCTAGAATTAAGGTGAAATATTTTTATTGTCAAGTGAGGAATTGAGACATTTGCGCTAATTGTCCTTATCCTCAGCAATTTTAGCCTGATTCAGAAATTCTTCCAATAGTTTAAAGAACTTATCGAGGGCATCTTTTTCATCAACAGAAAAGAAGAGAATGATACTATCCCATCCGTGAGTTGACGTAATTTGATATCTTTCCTGTATCCACTCTTGAAATCCATCAAGTTGTTGTTGCTGTTCAGTGTCGGGAAACCCAAGTTCCGCTCTAGCCATACCGTATCCATCTAAAAATGCGCGCAGGCGAGTAATTGAACACTTGCCCAAATACATACCAGGTCTCTGTTTGATTCTTTGCAGTAAATCAAAGAAGTATTCAGATTTAACATCTAGTTTGTTAACATTAACTTCGGCTAGCATAAAAACTCTCCTATTAAAAGTCTTCTTCTATTACTATAAACTGTAAATCATTGAATAGTTTACCATGAAATAGCAGGTTTGTCATCCATTAATCTCTGTTTAGTCCGTCCGGGTGATGGTTGTCAAAAATAGTTTCTATGCTGTTGATAACAATAGCGATTCCTTCGTGACGACCATTTACTGAAATAGCCTCTCCCGGTACGCTATCATCATAAATGTTGCCGTTCCAACCTATTGCCTCTCCTGTGTACAGTTTTATGCGCTTTCCATGAATTCCTTGACTTATCAAGTAATCTTTGAGATTGCTGGCGCACTCAACACATTTAAAGTTTTCATAACGATCGACAATAGCTTTGATTTGCAGTATTTGCTCAGCAGTAATCTCAATCATATCCCGCCAATGCCTAGAAATTTAGTCCTGGACGCACGGGGTGGCCAGAAACCGGGTTTTTATGAAAATTATTCGCTGGAAGCCCGCAGATTGGGCAAAAAACCCGGTTTCTTCGTCGCAGTGCGCCCAATCTAACATTTATCTAAAAAAAATAGAAGGTAAAAAACTAATTTTTTACCTTCTAACCTAAGAATTTCCGATTTTCAGTTACTGAACAAACTTCTTGAAGGCCAGCGTCACGTTGTGGCCGCCAAATCCAAAGGAATTCGAGAGCGCCACATCGACGATTAAATCGCGACTTGTATGCGGCACATAGTCCAAATCGCACTCAGGATCGGGATTTTCCAGATTAATTGTCGGTGGGATTTTGTCGTTGGCGATCGCCATTACCGCCGCCACCGCCTCAATTCCCCCAGAACCGCCCAAAAGATGGCCAGTCATTGACTTGGTAGAACTAATGGCTACTTTGTAAGCACTTTCGCCCAAAGCCTTCTTAATCGCCTTCGTTTCCGTAGAATCGTTGGGAAGCGTGCTCGTGCCGTGAGCATTGATATAGCTCACTTGATCCGGCGTTAAACCGCCATCCTTGAGCGCTAAAGCGATCGACCGCGATGCACCCTCGCCCCCCGGTACTGGGGATGTCATGTGATACGCATCGCAGGTTAAACCGTAGCCGACGATTTCTGCGTAAATTCTCGCGCCGCGGGCCAGAGCGTACTCCATTTCTTCTAAAATCAGAATGCCAGCGCCTTCGCCGACGACAAAACCATCACGATCGCGATCGAACGGACGGCAAGCATGAGTTGGGTCATCGTTGCGAGTCGAAAGCGCCCTCGCCGCAGCAAAACCCGCTACACACAAAGGTGTCACCGCAGCTTCCGTACCGCCGCAAATCATGGCTTGCGCGTAACCGCCCTGAACCATGCGAAAGGCATCGCCCACCGCATTTGACCCCGCAGCGCAGGCCGTCACCGTGCAAGAGTTTGGCCCCTTAGCGCCCGTTTGAATCGCCGTCAGGCCCGCGGCCATATTCGCAATCATCATGGGAATCATAAACGGGCTGCATCGATCGGGGCCGCGAGTCAGATAGATCTCTTGCTGGTCTTCCAACACCTTCAGCCCGCCAATGCCAGTGCCAAGAATGACACCCACCTGTTCTGCGTTCAGGTCGTTAATCTCAAACTTGGCATCAGCCAGAGCTTGTTTGCTCGCTGATACCCCAAATTGAGCAAAACGATCCATCCGCTTTGCTTCCTTGCGCTCTAAATAGTCGTGCGGGTCGTAACCCTTCACCTCTCCAGCAATCCGGCAGTCGTGCCGCGACGCATCGAATAAGGTGATCGGGCCGATGCCATTCTTCCCGGCAAGCAACCCGTCCCAATATTCAGTCAAGGTATTGCCGATCGGTGTAATCGCGCCGAGACCGGTGATAACAACGCGCTTACGCTCTAAATTTGTCATGATTTCAGTTTCAAAAAATTAAACACCCAGAACGCAGAACAAAAGAGGAGTTTTTCGTTTTTTAACTTCTCTCCTCTTAGGGGAAAAGACAGGTATTTTATGCTTTTGGAGCTGCAAGTTTGCTGCTGATGAAATCTACAGAAGCTTGAACCGTAGTAATTGCTTCGGCTGCTTCGTCGGGAATTTCAATATCAAACTCTTCTTCCAAGGCCATGACCAGCTCTACTGTATCTAAGGAGTCTGCTCCTAAATCGTTGGCAAAGTTGGCTTCGGGCTTGACTTCGGTTGGATCAACTTCGAGTTGATCTGCCACAATTTTCTTGACTCTAGCAAAAATGTCGTCTTGACTCATAACATTGTCTCCTCATTGGTTGCTGCGTATCTAATCTTATCCGAAAGGGGGATCTGCAAAAGGAAGGCTTGCCACTTTTCTAAGTGACACTCTTGCTGCGGGAAATTGACGCGCGGGCGATCGCCCCTACTCATACCATTTTAGATTTTAGATTTTAGATTTTAGATTGTAATCTTTGCTGAGTATGGGTTTTAAGTTTTTCTATAGCTGCATTTCTTTGTGAAACTGGTACAAAATCCTTGAGAAAAGCTGACAATTAGCCCCTAGCTAGGCGGTGATACGGTAATTATGAAGAAGAAATTCGATCGCTCTGATCCATTGTCCTGAACCTTGTCTCCCCAGCAAAAACGACTATGCCATCCCAAACTCTCAGATATGCTTACTTTCCCGGTTGCGTTGCGCAAGGGGCGGCCCGCGAACTTTACCTGTCTACAATGGCGCTAACTCAAGCGTTGGGGATTGAACTGGTGGAACTCAAAAAAGCTTCCTGCTGCGGTTCTGGTACTTTTAAGGAAGATTCGCAGTTGTTGGAAGATACTGTTAACGCCCGCAATATTGCCTTGGCTGAGCAACTGAATCTGCCTTTGCTGACGCATTGCAGCACTTGTCAAGGCGTAATCGGTCATGTGGACGATCGCCTCAAGCAATCTCAGAAGACCGATCGACCTTACCTCGAAAAAGTCAACGGTTTGCTGGAAAAACAAGGCTGTTCGCCTTACCAAGGCACTACCGAGGTGAAACATCTATTGTGGGCGATCGTTGCAGATTACGGTCTGGAGGAGGTGCAGAAGCGAGTCACCCGCAAGCTTTCGGGTTTGAAGTGCGCGTCTTTTTACGGGTGTTACCTGCTGCGAGCTCAGGATAAGCTGCTTTACGATGACCCGCATCAACCGGAATCGATGGAAAATGTGTTTCGGGCGATCGGCGCAACTCCGGTTTACTATCGAGGACGGACGCAGTGCTGCGGCTGGCCGTTGGCGAGTTATGCCACTAATCAATCTTTTCAGATGGCGGGCAAACATATTCAAGATGCTCTTGACAATGGCGCTGATTGTATGGTAACTCCTTGTCCGCTTTGTCATTTAAATTTGGATTCGCGGCAGCCGGAAGTGGAAAAAGCGATCGGGCGAAAATTGGGTTTACCGGTGCTGCATCTGCCGCAATTGGTGGCTTTGGCTTTGGGTGTGGAACCGAAAAAACTAGGACTCGATCGGCATATTGTGTCAACTAAGCCCGTGTTGGAAAAATTAGGGTTTTAGAAGACCGGGCGGTTGAAACCGCGTCTATACAAACAAAACCCGCCTCCGCGGGTTGAAGATCGAGCAGTTGAAATTATGTTATTTTTGCAGTCCCTCGCTCGCTCGGACTTCGTTTGTGTAGGCGCGGTTTCAACCGTACGTCTGATCTCCCAGAATGAATATCTGTGAAGTTTTGTCGCTTTTTGGCGAAGTGCTTCCAGGCACTGCGGTAGACTTACCTGTAATTCTCTGTGCAGGTTATAGCGGTGGCATCAAGCCGTCAAATCTTTTAACTCGCAGAGCCTGCAAATTTTTAGTGACTCGTTGGGAGCCTTTATTCAATGTCTCATTCAGTAAAAATTTACGATACCTGCATCGGCTGCACTCAATGCGTCCGCGCTTGTCCGACTGACGTTTTGGAGATGGTGCCCTGGGATGGCTGCAAAGCTCAACAGATTGCCTCTTCCCCCCGCACAGAAGACTGTGTAGGTTGCAAGCGTTGCGAAACTGCTTGTCCTACCGATTTTCTGAGCATCCGGGTTTACCTGGGAGCCGAAACTACTCGCAGTATGGGTCTAGCTTACTAAATATCGATCGAATTATCGATCGAATTACGGGCACAAGAGAGGGGGCGATTAAATTGCCCCCTCTCTTTTTGTCGCGGAATCTGTATTCTGCGGCCCGAAGAAGGTAAAAATGATAAAACTTGAGTTTTATTTCGATCGCTAAGCAGGAGCAGTACCTTAAATGTGCGGAATCGTTGGCTATATCGGCACACAAGCAGCAAGCGAGATTTTGCTAGCAGGATTGGAGAAACTAGAATACCGGGGCTACGATTCAGCGGGCCTCGCTACCATCTCCGAAGGAGAAATTACCTGCATCCGAG
>JAJAYT010000667.1 GCA_026786085.1 Microcoleus sp. CAN_BIN18
GGGGCCATCCCGTGGTAAAACCTCGGGATATTTGCCCCTTTCTTTACTCGTTTCAATTGGGTTTCTGAATTCCAAATATTAAATAATCTTCGGGCTTGGGGCTGGGGCATTGGGGATGGGGGCATGGGGCATCTGCCAAACAGTAACTATTGAACCAGACTCGATCTAAGTACCCCTGAATCTACTCGGCTCTGAGTGTAGGAAAATTCCGGGCGAGTCGGAACTGAGCCTGCTGCGTTATGCTGAATTTAATAGGAATTAATAGTTCACCGATCGACTCAGGAGAGTTCATTATGACTTGGCGCGGGTCTACAACTGTTCCAGACCGGATTTTTGCTTCTTTGCCTTATTTGCTCCCCCTAATTGACGGACTAGCCTTTGGCAGGTATCTGTTTGAACAGTTTCCTGTCTTGCGACTGTTTTTTGTCCCGCTAGCTCCTTTGCTTCAGATTTATAGTTTGCCCTTCGCTAGCTTGATTATTTTCTTTGCCCTGTATTTAGGGGTAGTTAGAAACGAAAACATTAGTCACTTCATTCGTTTTAATGCGATGCAGGCGATTCTTTTAGACATTGTTTTGATGCTATGCGGTCTAGTTTTGCCGATTTTTGCTAGAGGCTTCCAAGTCGCATTTATTGCGGAAACTCTTTATAATATGGTGTTTTTGGGTGCTTTGGCTGCATTTGTTTATGCAGTCGTTCAGTCGGCATTGGGACGCTATGCAGAAATTCCGCCGCTTTCGGATGCTGTTTATATGCAGGTGCGATAGTCAGTAGTTATTGGTTATTTGTTGGTTGTTATTTGTTGGTTGTTATTTGTTATTTATTCGGATCGAAGCTAACAACTAATAACCAATAACTAATAACCAATAACTAATAACCAATAACTACGGTATTTTCCAGACTACCAATGCCTTCTATTTCAATGCGAACTCGATCGCCTATTTGCAGCGGCCCTACTCCTTGCGGCGTTCCAGTCAGTATGACATCGCCGGGAATTAGGGTCATGATTTGACTGATATAGGAGACGATAAAGTCTGGGGAAAATACCATGCGATCGATCGGGGATGACTGTACCGGTCGATCGCTCCCATTGACAAAAGTCTGCAACTGTGCAGCCGGACTCAATTCGCGAACAATCCAAGGCCCCAAGGGACAAAACGTATCGAAACCTTTCGCCCGAACCCATTGATTATCCCGCTTTTGCAAATCTCTAGCTGTTACGTCGTTAGCGATGGTATAGCCCCAAATCTTGCTGTGCGCTTGTTCGGGAGTACAGTTGGTACAGTGTTCGCCAATTACCAGGGCCAATTCTCCTTCGTAGTCTACCCTTTCCGACTGCTGCGGATAGCGAATTGCTCCACCTGCGGCGATGACAGCGCTGGGGGGCTTGAAAAACAGCAGCGGTTCTTCAGGTACGGGAGTTCCCATCTCGGCGGCGTGATCGACATAATTTTTGCCGACGGCTATGATTTTTGAGGGAGCGCACGGGGCGAGAATTTGGTAACTGTCTGGTGCAAGTTCCAAATCTGTTGGTTGTCCTTTTAACCAGGGAGGTGCATCAAATACTTGAACACTGCGGCTCAGTTGCAGCAAACCGTAATGGATGTGTCCTTGTGTTGTTTTAACTCGAACGTAGCGGTGGGCCATACTATTTTAGATTTTGGATTTTAGATTTTGGATTAAATAGGACTTTCAGTAGGATACATATAAACACGAATCTAGGGATAATTACTGAGAATTTATTACTCGATCGACCTTCTGGATTTTTGCTGTATCATTTCTAACCCGCTTTCGGTGCAAATTCCGTGCAGCGGTTTGTCCCAGGAGTCAACTGGTAGCTGGGCTAGCAAGGCAAATTCAAAGATTGTGCCGATCGTAATTTTTGATTCCCACTCAGGTAAACTCAGCATTCGATCGTAATAACCACCACCGTAGCCCAAGCGATAGCCGCGAACATCGCAACCGACGGCGGGTACGAGGATTAAATCTACTTCTGAGTGGTCTATTTTTGGAGCATCAGGCAGTGGTTCTAGTATGCCATAAGCGACCGTATGTAAAGCATCTCCGGGCTGCCAGATGTGCCAGGATAAGTATGAGCCGACACAGCGGGGAAATCCCCATTTGCGGGGAGTTACAAATAGGGGACTTAAATCTGGTTCTTGGCGAAAGCTAAAGTAGGCGAGGATTGTTTTTGCTTGGGTAAATTGGGGCGAGTTTTGCAGGTGGTTGCAGAGGCGATCGCTCTTTTGTTTCCATTCTGATGCTGATAGGGATTTGCGGGTGTTCAGGAGCGATTTTCTTAATTCGGTTTTAGTTAATGAAGGTTGATGAGTGTTCATATTTGCGATCGAATCTCTCGTTTGACTTCGAGTCCGACAGGGGTTGAAAACCCCTGTCTCACAGCGAAAGTCCTCTAAAAGAGGACTACAATTAATTGCATTTTCATCACATTCTGTAGTCGGTTTCAACCGACTTTAGCTTTGAGGCAGGGGTTTAAACCCCTGCCGGACTGTGAAAAAGAGTCAACAAACCGAATTTGATAACACATATTGTCTCACCACAGGACAAAGATTGAATAAAGTTTCATTTTCAATTTCTTCTATTTCAACTAACGATCGCCTCCCCAAAGATTGCAGCCCGTTGAATAACTCCGAGGGCGATAAATCGGCATCTTGTAGCAATTGCTCTATTGAAACTGAATTTGCTTCGCGGCTGAGGCGGGAGATGAGCTTTTTCTCTAATTCTGACAAGCGATTTATCTGCGGGTACAATGCTGCTGCCAATTCTTCCCCTAGGAATAGCATATCATATTTCAAAAAATCTGCAACCCTGCCTCGAAATATTTCTTGAATAGTGGTGGCAACTATTTTTAACCACAATGGATTACCTTGATAGGCGTTAATTAGGTTTTCCCATTTTTCGGGGTTGAGTAAGTTTTTGTGTCGGAAAATTTCGGCGGCATCTGTACCGATGCCTTTGAGTTGCAAAGTACGAACTGGTGAATTTTCGCCTGTTAATGCGGTAATTTCTCTGGGGTTTTCCCAAGTGTGGAGGATGAAACAACTGTTGTGGGTTGTTTCTCCGATTTGTCTGAAGAGGATGCTGTAATTTTCGCAGTCGGGGCGGTAATTTCCTGCGAGTTGTCCGCTGCTGAGGAGAGTTTGCACGTCGTCGAGGATGATGAGACAGCGGTTTTTTCGCAGATATTCCATTAACCGGGAAAGTCGATCGCCAATGCTGACTGGTAATTCGGTTTCGGGTTGATTGGCGATAAATTGAATCAGGTTTTTTAGGGTGGTTCCGAGGGATGGGGATGTGCCCAGACTCCGCCAAATTATGCAGTCAAAGTGATGTTGAATTTGTGGGATGAGGTGGAGGGAAAGTGCGGTTTTGCCATTGCCACTTAGTGCTGATATGGCTGCGAGGTTGCACTTTTCTTGGACGATCCATTTTTCGAGGGTGGCGAGTTCGGATGTGCGATCGCACAACAATGAAATATGAGGTGCATCGGCTAAGTCTAGTCGGGTTTGGGGTTTGGAGGTTTCTGGGGTGGGCTTGGAGGGCGATCGATCTTTTGGAACTTCTGGAGATTTAGTGTCCTTACAGACATTGACATTACCAATAAAAAAATCGTTTCCCGAATTTTCTGAAATGATGAATAATTGTCGTCTTTCAAGTGCAGAGCGTAAATTCGATTGAGTTACTTCTTCACCTAATATATTTGATAAACGCTTCCATAATTTTGAGGCGATATTTCTGACGTGACCTTCGCTACAATATGATGTTTCTGCGATTTGAGAGTATTTTTGACCTTCCCATACACCCGCTAGGATGGCTTCTTGCAGATCGTCCAAGTGTTCTCCTGTCTTCGCGAAAACCATGTTGTCAGCCAATTTCAAGACTTCTTGAACGTCCATTAGTCGAGTAGTTGTGACGGTTTTGGTTATTCTAGCATACATTTTCTGACATTTTGTGACAAAGATGACATAATCTGACTTTTGGGTGACAGAGTAGTTTTAACAATTGATTACATTTTATTATTGTTTATCATAGACTAAAATGAAAAACTATGTATATGATCAAGCTACGGAATTACAGGCTGTAATTGAAAATCGATAATTGAATGCCGTGTTGTTTATTTGCTTTGTCAAGTAGGAGAATCAAGCTATGTCTGTATTCAACACAAATGATGAAGAGCAAGCAAGAAACTGGTTAGAAAGTCTGAAGGAAAAACTGCAAGTAGCCCAGGGTCAAAAATTCACTTTTCTATTGGTTGGTCGTACAGGAGTTGGGAAATCAAGCACTGTAAATAGTTTGATGGGTAAAACAGTTGCTGTAGTCGGTGACTATGAACCTTGTACAATGGATGTTAAAAAGTATGAGCATGAACTCAATGGAATTAATTTCACTATAATTGATACTCCTGGCTTGTGCGATGATCTTGAGGAAGTTGGAAATGATTATGAATATTTAGAACGTATGCGTTCCGATGTCAGCCAGGTTGACTCTATGTGGTTTGTCAGTCGTTTGGATGAAACAAGGGTTACTAATGACGAAAAACGAGGAATCAAACTGATTTCTGAGGCTTTCGGTTCCAAATTTTGGGGACAAGCTGTTATTATATTTACCTTTGCAGGTGCAAAGAATGCCTCAGACTATCCGATTGCATTGGAGAAAAGGACAGAACTCATTCGGAAAGAAATCGCTAAATACACTGGGATTGGAGTAGCAAATAACGTTCCGTCGGTTGCAGTTGATAACACAAGTAAGATCACCCCCGATGGAGAACAATGGTTAGGTGAACTTTATACCCAGATATATGCAAGAATTTCTGCTAAAGGTGCAGCACCATTTCTCATGGCAACTGTAATGCGAATAAAAGGACCTGAAAAGGAAAGAGAAGTTATCATAGAAAAAATCTCTGAGCCAGTTCCAACATATGCACCTATTGAGCTTAATCAGAGACAGGCAGCAGTAGTCCAAAATAAAACTGCTGAAGTGTTAGGTCTTGCAAGTGCGGGAGCAAGTGTTGGGGCTGTAATTGGCTCTCTAGGTGGACCCGTCGGTGCTGCTGTCGGGGGTGCAGTTGGTGGAGTAATAGGACTTATTGCTGGGCTATTCCGTTGGTAAAGTATGCGTAAATTTCTGCTGGTAGGACGGACAGGTGTTGGTAAATCAAGCTTTATCAATGCCACGTTTGGTAGTTATATTGCTGAGACTTCAGAGTATGAAGCTTGTACAAAAATTGTTGAGCATTATGCTTACAAAAGTCCTCTAGGCGATGTGTCTCTTATAGATACACCTGGATTAGCTGAGGATGACGAAGCCTGTGATGAAGCCTACCTATCTTTAGTACGGGCTAAAGTTAATTTAGCTCAGATTTATGCAACCATATATGTGACTAGGCTTAACGAAACTCGTTTTAGTCCAGACGAAAAGCGAACACTACGCCTTTTGACTAATCGACTTGGTGCACATATTTGGAATCGCTCTATCCTTGTTTTAACGTTTGCTGCATCTGTACCTGAACATCAACAAGAGATATTTGCAGAAAAAAGGAGTCAACAAATTTTTGACTTTCTCCAAATTGTCACAAGAGAACAGGATCGTCACAAAAAATTTCAAGGATTTGAGCAATCATGGTTGGTGGACAATATTGTAGAAAATTGGACATCTGATGGATCACCTATTCTCTCAATGTTAACAGATTGATCTCTAATCGCTTCCTTTCGCGGTTAATGGCACTTATTAAGTCATTAGACAACAAACTTGCGATTTAGTTTACCATAACTTTAGATCAAAAGCGATCGCCCTTTTTGCCCTCAAGGGCGATCGCCCTAATTATTCTTCACTCAAACTATTTCCGAGGCTAAAAGCCTACCGTCAACTCGCTCATATTCATCTTCCAGTAGCCACGAGTGAGCCTCATCATAACTTGAGCTTAAAAACAGCAGTTTATAATTCGGCGATGGCTCGTAACGTAAATACCAAACTTACTATTTTTGCCACCCACTAACATCAGAATCCGAGGCGGGAAAACAATCGCATCTACCCACAACTCGATAAATTCCCAATCATTGACTTGTTCGACGAGGTTTTGTGCGCGGGATAACATCGCTTTTATAATAACAGCTAAAGGATATTTAAGCACTTTCCTCAATTAAATCTGCTTCCGCATCCCGCCGTCTATTCATCCCTTTTTCAATGCTCGTTCCCAGCCAAATTCGTTTCATTTTGCGAATTTGTTCGGCAATTTTATTCACATTCTTTTTCGTGACCAAATCGCGAACTACACGCATTTCTAGGCGACGGTTTCCCTGCATACTCGTGCCGCGATTGAACACCAAACTTACCAATCCTCCTTGA
>JAJAYT010000668.1 GCA_026786085.1 Microcoleus sp. CAN_BIN18
AAAAGTGGTGTTCACATCCTCATACACCCAATTATCAACCGCACCCGCAGTCGCACTCCATCCAGTAGTGTTTACCAGACGCTTAGAAATCTCCCGCACGCCTTCATAACCGTGCGATAACATCCCTTCGTACCACTTCGGATTCAGCAGCTTGGTGCGCGAATCTAAACGCACAGTTTCTGATAGCGTCCGTACCTGCGCGTTCGCTGTCGTTGTATCAGCAACGAAGGATGTTGGTTTCTTGCCGTCGGCGCGCAAACTGCCGATTAATTTAGTCGGATCGGAGTCGAAATAGTGCGACACGTCGGTTAGCGAAATCTCCGCAGAATCTAAGTTCTGGAAGGTGACTTCAGCAGTTTTTAAGGATGATTCAAAAATCTGCCGGTCTTGTGCCATTGTTCCGGGACTGTCGGAAGAAAAGGCGAAGGATTTGCGGGTTAAGTACATTTCCTGCAACTCGGCTTCGCTTTCCCACGTGCTGTTTTCTACCGCCAAGTTGACGTTAGATGAATAGGAACCGGAAGCATTGGAAAATACGCGGGTTGCTGCTTGTCGCAGGTTGATTCCCATTTCTTCGGCTTGCTTTAAGGCGTGTTTGCGGACGAAGTTCATTTCTAACGGTTCGTCGGCTTCTGCTGCCATTTTCACGGCCCTGTCTAACAAGTTCATTTGATTGATGAACAAGTCGCGGAATACGCCGGAACAGTTAATTACTACGTCAATCCGAGGACGGCCCAACTCTTCCAAGGAAAGCAATTCGAGTTTGTTGACTCGGCCCAATGCGTCGGGAACTGGCTTGACTCCAACCATCCACATTACTTGGGCGAGGGATTCGCCGTAAGTCTTGATGTTGTCGGTTCCCCAGAGCACAACGGCGATGGTTTCGGGATAGTTACCGTCGTTATCGGTGCGCTGTCTTTCTAATAAGCGATCGACAACAACCTTAGCAGACTTGATTGCCCCTGTTGTGGGGATTGACTGCGGGTCTAAAGCGTGCATATTCTTGCCAGTGGGCAAAACATCCGGGTTGCGAATCGGATCGCCACCGGGGCCCGGCAGAACGTATTCGCCTTCTAGGGCGCGCAACAGTGCGCCTAATTCGTTATCAGCGCAAACTTGTTTCAAGCAGAATTCCAGATACTCAAACAGCGGTTTAATCGGTTCTGGATCGACCTTTTTGTAACCCGCGGCGTGCAGCGCTTCAATCCAAGGTGTTTTCTTGCCCATGTTGAAGAAATTCAACTTGGAAACTAGGGAAACTCGGCCCTCAGCATCGGTTTGTTCCTTCACCAAAGCGCTAACTGCATCCCGACAAGCGAAGGTAATACTTTGCAGCAATTCGACATCAACTAAAATGCCTTTGTCGCTGTTGGTGTAAACTTCCTCGATATCGCGTCCCAGACTGTTAGCGATAATCCGCGGTAAGCTGAGCAAGTTGTCTTCTTCGCGGTCTAAATTGGCGATATTTACCAAAGTTGCGATCGCCTCGATCGCAGTTGGCGGCTTCCCGATAATATGCAAACCACAAGGTAACAACCGCGATTCAATCTCCATCAACTTGCGGTAAACCAAGCCAACTAAATTGTCCCGTTCCTCCGAAGTCATGCCCGCAGCAACGCCTCTTTCCTGTTCGGGAGGTAGGGCGATATCCTTGTCCAAATTGACCAAACGGCATTTTTCGACGATCGCATCAACAATCGGCACACCCCGGCCCGTACCCTTCAAAGTTTGATAGGAAGCAATTAACTCGCTGAGTTCCTGCAAACCTTTGTACAAACCAGCATTTTCAGCCGGAGGAGTCAGATAGCTGATGGTTTCAGCATAACTACGACGCTTAGCAATTGTTGCCTCGCTGGGATTGTTCGCGGCGTAATAATAGAGGTTGGGAATCTTGCCGATCAAACTGTCGGGATAACAATCCACAGACATTCCCATCTGCTTACCAGGCATGAATTCTAGCGAACCATGAGTGCCGAAGTGCAGCACCGCATCTGCACCCCAAATGCGCTCCAAATAAGTGTAGTAAGCAGCAAAACCGTGGTGGGGACTTGCAGAACGAGAGAATAACAACCGCATCGGATCGCCTTCATATCCAAAGGTAGGTTGCACTCCGATAAACACGTTACCGAAATGTTTGCCGAAAATCAGCAAATTTTGTCCGTCGCTGTTCAAATGTCCGGGAGGCGGGCCCCAGTTTTCTTGCAAACGTTCAGAGTAAGGAGTGAATTCTTCGTATTCAGCTACGGACATCCGGTAAGCAACATTCAATTCTGGGCTTTGGTATTGGGCTGTTGCGTCGTGGATGACTTCTTGCATCAGTTTTTCTGCGGATTCAGGCAGTTCTGGCAAGTCGTAACCGTTGCCTTTTAAGGCTTTCAATACTTCGTAAATTGAGCCAAAAACATCTAAGTAAGCGGCTGTGCCGACGTTGCCTTTGTCGGGTGGGAAACTGAAGACTGTGATCGCAACTTTCTTGTCTAATTTTGGTTTGCGACGCAGCATTGCCCACTTCATGGCGCGCTGGGAAATCGTCTCAACTCGGTCTTGTAGGGCGATCGCCTTGCCAGTTGCGCCATCACGTCCCGACAAAATAATCGGTTCGATCGCACCATCCAACTCAGGAATCGCAACTTGCAAAGCAACTTGAATCGGGTGCAAGCCCAAATCGCTATTTTCCCACTCTTCCGTCGTTTGGAAAACCAGCGGCAAAGCCACCATGTAAGGGCAGTTTAGCTTTTTCAAAGTCTCGATCGCCTTCGGGTGATCTTGTTTCGCCGGCCCGCCAACCAACGCAAAACCAGTCAGAGAAACCACCGCATCAACGATCGGCAGCGGTGCCAAACCCTTGGGCCCAACTTCCAAGAAAAAGGTTTCAACCGGTTTCGAGAAGTCTAAACCGCCGGCAAAAATCGGTATCACCCGCGCGCCCATTGCCTCGAATTCCTGCACAATTGCGACGTAGTGCGCGTCATCTCCGGTGACTAAGTGAGTGCGCTGCAACACTAAACCGATGCAAAGTGCCAGGGGGTCTTTGAGGTCTGCGGAAATATCTGTGCGGGCATTATACCAGTTCAGATATCCTTTGACATCATCAAACATGGACGGTGCCAAAGGATGCCAAATCCCCATGTCCTGGTAGACAACTGGTTCTTGAAAACTTAACTGTTCCTGGCCTTTGAAGACATATTTCTGTGACAGCATCAGCAAGAAGTTTTCCAAGTTTTCTTGGGAACCGCCCAGCCAATACTGGAAACTCAGCATGAAGTTGCGGGCATCTTGGGCTTTGTCGATCGGCAAATATTTCAGCACTTTCGGCAAAGTTTGCAGCAGTTTCAGCATTCCGTCTTGGAAGGAACTCCCGGACTTTTCCTTCCGTTTTTTCATGAAATCGCCGATCGCGCTTTTGCTTTGTCCCAACTGCGCCATCGAGAAAGTGCCCATTTTATTGAGTCGCATCACCCCAGGCATCGATGGGAAGACGACGGCGACATCCAAGCTGTCGCGCAGCGGTTCTACTGCCGCTACCACTTTTTCGGCCAAATCTTCAATGAAAATTAGAGAAGCAATAAATACGTTGGCATCAGCGACATCCCGCTTGAAGGCCTCGTAATTTTCCGGGCTGCGGAGTTCTTCGATCAGATAACCGCTAATTTCTATTGCCAGATTCGGATTTTTGTTATTTATCGCTCGAACCGCTGCGGACAGGGCGCTTTGATACTGCGGTTCTAGTACGACGTAGACCACCTTCATGAGCGATCGCCCCTGCAAGTTTTCCGGCACGATGTGGCGAATGGTGGGCTTGACGTGAGTGAACATCCGGTTAGGCTCCTTTAAGATGCTGTTTTCGGCAATCGGGAATTTTTTTATCCCATAAGCATTTTTACCAGAAAACGCTTGCCATTGGGCGATTTGATCATGCTAATTACACAATTCGACAAATTAATTGCGATTTTTCGTTACATTATTTGACAAATTCGTTGAGCAACCACTCCAAATTTTATTTACAAAAATTTACTTGACACGGGTTACACAGTATAGTAT